>NZ_JAAKEH010000008.1:0-82866 GCF_011039095.1 Desulfovibrio sp. ZJ200
CTTTGAAAATGCTCTGCTGACGCGAAAGCGGCAGCCGCCGCAACGCGGCGTACATTCAGGCGAAAACCGCGTTTTTCGCCTGAATGCCACCTTTGACTTTCATAAAAAGTCAAAGGTAATCTGCTCTAGAGCATTTTCTCTTTGAAAATGCTCTGCTGACGCGAAAGCGGCAGCCGCCGCAACGCGGCGTACATTCAGGCGAAAACCGTGTTTTTCGCCTGAATGCCACCTTTGACTTTCATAAAAAGTCAAAGGTAATCTGCTCTAGGATCGGCAAGAACGCAACAACAGCAACGCAGGATCGCAGAATGCAAGAGCACCCTCCCGCCGCGCCGGGCCGGTTGGACAGCCTGGACAGGCAATTGCTGGACATTATTCAGACGGACTTTCCTCTTGATCCGCGCCCGTACGCGGTACTGGGGCAGCGCCTGGGCATTTCCGAGGAGCAGGCCCTGGAACGCGTGCGGGCCTTGCGCGTCAAAAAAATCATCCGCCGCCTGGGGGCCAATTTCCAGTCTGCCAAACTGGGCTTCGTGTCCACGCTCTGCGCCGCCAAAGTGCCTGATGCAAAGCTGGAAACATTCATCAGCGAGGTCAACGCCCAGCCGGGCGTGACGCACAACTATTTGCGCGATCACAGCTACAATGTCTGGTTTACGCTGATCAGCCCCTCGCGCGAGCAGGCGCGGAAAATTCTGGACCAGATCAGCGCGCGCACCGGCATAGTCATTCTTGACCTGCCCGCCACAAAATTCTTTAAAATCCGCGTGGACTTCCGTATGCAGGAAGAAGAGTAGAGCAGTTTCACTGTGAAACTGTCCTGCCGGCGCCAAAGCGCCGGCAATGCTCCCGGGGGCAACGGGCAGGGCGAAGCCGTGCCCGCAGCGGGCGCACATGTCGACAGCTTCGCCAGGCCCTTTTGCGCGCCCTGCGTTTACTTTTCGGAAAAAAGAACCAGGGCAATCAGCTCCAGATCGTCCGGCCCGTCATTGAGCAGGGCATGTTCTTCGCCGTCACGGCACACGGTCACGTCTCCGGCCCTGACCGTGGTTTGAGAGCCATTGTCGTCGTACAGGCCCTGGCCTTTGAGAATGAAAAAAACCTCAAAGTCGCCGTTGTGGCGGTGCCTGCCCACCGCGTCGCCGGGCCGCAGCAGCAGATGATTGTACAAGCGCCCGTGATTCTCAAGCTCATCCGCGTTCAGGAGCTTGGTGAAATGGGCCATGCCCGGCCCGCCGAACATGGTTTTATCCAGTTTTTCCCGTTGATCTGCGCGACGGATCATCTCTTTCTCCTTTGTTGTGTCAGGGCCTGGAGCATTTTCACGCCGCAACGCGGCGTACATTCAGGCGAAAACCGCGTTTTTCGCCTGAATGCCACCTTTGACTTTCATAAAAAGTCAAAGGTAATCTGCTCTGGACGCGCTCCAGGCCGGATCTGCTCCGCCCTGCCGCAAAAAATGCCCTACGCGGTCTGCGACATCTCCTTTTCTGCCGCCTCCCCGGCCGCGCTCCGCCTGTCCGGATCAGCGCTTTTTCCGGCGGGGGCGTCCGCGGTTTTGCGGCGCATGGGCCTGCGCGGCGGGCGTCTGCCCCCGGCGCGGCGCTCGGGCGCGACCCTGGCAGGGCGGCCAGGCCGGGGCATCTCCCTGACATGCACGTCCAGTTGCGGGAAAGCCACTTCAATCTTGTGCTCCCTGAACTGCCTGTCGATTTCCAGGCGGATTTCCGAGGTCGTGGAGAGGCCCACGTCATAATCACGCACCCAGAAGCGCAAGGTGAAGTTCAGGCTGCTGGCCGCGAAATCGTCAAACGTCACTGACGGCGTGGGGTATTTGAGCACATTCTCGTGCGCGTTGGCAATGGCGAGCATCAGCTTCATGACCAGGGCCGTGTTGGAGCCGTAGGCCACGCCCACCACAATGTCGCGCCGCACCGTGCGGCTGTTGCGCGTCCAGTTGATCAGGCGGTTGGACACAAATTCGGAATTGGGCACATAAATGAGGGCGTTGTCAAAGGTTTCGACCGTGGTGGCGCGCACGCTGATTTTGCGCACCTTGCCGGTGATCGGGCCCACTTCCACCACGTCTCCGGCCTGTAGCGTGCGGCTGAAAATCAGGATCAGGCCGGAAAGAAAGTTGTTGACGATGGTCTGCATGCCGAAGCCGATGCCCACGGAAAGGCCGCCGGCCACAATGGCCAGATTGCTCAGTTCCATGCCCAGAGCCCGCAGCGCGAACAGGCCGAAAATGGCCCACACCGCATAGGTGAAGGCCGTTTGCATGGGCGGTATCAGCGTGGCGTCGATTTGCAGGCCCTGCCTGGGCAGCCCGGCCAGAAAGCGCGTGCCCATGGCCACGGCCGTGCGCGCAAGGTAAAAAACGCTGATGATCAGCAATACCTGAATGATATTGAAGCGGGTAGCGCCCACATTGACGCCTTCAAGCACATAATGGCCCAGCAGGTACATGCCGCCGGGCAGGGTTCCCACCCAAAGGGAGACGCCCACCACAGCCACCACCAGCACCACAGGCGCGGCAAGGGCCACCAGCAGATGCGAGACTGCCGCGCGCGCTCCTTCCCTGGGCAGGTGCTCGTTGATGTTGCCGATCAGGGCCATGCCGCCCAGACAGAGCTCAAGAGCCAGGGAGCAGGAGACAAAGAGCAGGTAAAGAATCATGCTGTAGATATGCAGGCCCAGCAGTGCCAGCACCAGACAGATCCAGAGGATGATCGTGTCGCTGTCCAGGACGGCGGACTCCAGTTGCAGAGGGCCGAAACTCTCCTTTTTGCGGCGGCGCGCGCGCAGCAGGGCGACAATGACCAGGCCCAGCCAGATCAGCAGCACCAGGGGTTTGATCAGGGGCAGGTAGAGCAGGGCATAGGCGCAGAAGGTAAGCGGCATGAGCCGCCAGAACGGCGCGCGGACGCGGCCCACTTCGGGATACTTGAGCAGGCGCAGATCCCAGGCCAGAAAAACCTGCCCCGCGATAATGCTCAAATTGCCCAGCGCCAGAAAAAGACGGTAAAACTCGCCCGTGGCGGACACGGAGCTGCCCAGCAGGGCCAGGCCCAGGCAGAGCCAGGGCAGGCTGACGCGGAAGATATGGCGTTTTATGGGGCTGGAATCCTTGCTGATCCAACGCCGGTAGAGCATAAGGACGAGCAGACCGACAAAAAAGAGCCCGAGCAGAAAGCGCAGCACGGCCGTGCCCCACTGCTCCGCGCTCGCCGGCATTTCCACGGGCAGGCGCAAGGTCATGCCCTGCAGCGAATAGCTCATCTGCTGGCCGAAATCCGACCAGACCGTGGCGCTCAGCCAGGGCACCGGGCTTTGCAGGTAATAGTCTTTCCAGAGCAGCGGCAACCTGGCGCCGATCTCCTTCTGGACCTGCTCCAGCTTTGTGAGCAGGGCCAGAGAAGGCGCCAGCGCCGAATTATACTGGGCCAGCACGGCTGTGAGCCGCAGGCGGGCCTGGGCAATGTCCCGGGCATAGCTCTGCATCTCCTTGCTCACCCGCCCGTCGTGCAGATCGCCCGGCAGGCTGTCGCCCAGATAGCTTACGCGCTCCAGCAGCGCCTGGGCTTCGGAACGGGCCAGCAGGACCGGCTCCAGCATCTGCCGCACCTTCAGGGTGGCGACCGTGATCCGGCGGCTCACGGCCTCCATGGGGTTGGGCCAGTTTTTGAAGGTATTGGCCAGCACCAGCAGGCGGCGGGCTTCCTCCTCATACGGCTGAACTTTTTTCGTGAGCTGGGTCGCCTGGCTGTTGAAGTTCTCGCTCATTTTTGCGGCGGTCTCATCGATCTCGGTGAGCATGCTGCGTTGCCCGGCCCAGACTTGCTCCCAGGGATCATGCTCCGGCGCGGCGGGCTGTGCCGCAGCCTGGGTTTCGGCCTGCGCCGCGTCGGCTGCTTTTTCCCCGCCCTGTGCCGCGGCGGCCGCGGCAGGGGGATCGGCAGCAGCGGCCGGGTCGGAAGCGCGGCTGGCGGCCTGGGAAAGAAGCGGCAGGACCGTCAGGCCCCATACCAAAAGCAAGAGAAAAGCAAACTGGCGCATAGTATCCTCAAAGACCGCACAAGACGCGCGGATGAAAGAATTTCGGAGCGCGGTCGCGCAACGGGAGCCGGCACAGCATGCCGCAAGCTCACATTGCCGCGCCCGGCAAAACGCTTGCGTGCAACAGCGCAAGAACCGTGGACCGCGCAGGCGCAGGCGCAATGTACTTTCGCCGTTACGCGCCGGAGCGAGCGTTTCAAAAGCAATATGCACCAGAGATGCGCGCCGCGATATGTTGCAGTGCAACCTTTGTGCAACGGCCCCGGCCTTTATAGATACGCCAAGAGGCGGATATTGAAAAGCCGTGGCGCGCGGCGATCTTTACAAGGCAGACGCATGGCGTCATACTTCCGGCATGGAAGACGTCACTTCCCCCACCGGCCCGTCCGGGCTCAAAGCCGGCGATGCAGTGATTCCCGTGGCGCTGCTGCATTGCCCGGGCTATGCCGCGCCAGATCTGGCCCGCATTGCGGCCCAGGCTCTGGAAGCCGGGGAGGTGCGCGTCAGTGCGGGCGCGCGGGTGCTGGTCAAGCCCAATCTGGTCACGGCCCAGACCCTGGCCTGCACTGATCCGCGCGTGGTCGCGGCGGCCTGCGCCTGGCTGCTGGATCAGGGCGCGCGCGTGCAGGTGGCCGATTCCCCCGGCTTCGGATCGGCGGCCTCCGTGGCCCGTGCCGTGGGCCTGGCGCAGGAGCTCAAGGCCCTGGGGCTTGCGGTCGGCTCTCTGGACAGGCCTGTGCCCTTGCGGCTCGACACGGGAGCCTGCTTCAAGGTTGCGCGGCAGGCCCTGGAATGCGATCTGATTTTGTCCGTGCCCCGGGTCAAGGCTCATGGCCAGATGCTTGTCACCCTGGCCGTGAAGAATCTCTTCGGCTGCGTCAGCGGTCTGCGCAAGGCCCTGATCCATGCGCGCGAGGGGCGGCAGCCGGGTTATTTCGCGGATTGTCTGGCGGCGCTCTGGGCGGCTCTGCCGCCCGTGGCCGGTCTGGCCGACGGCGTGAGGGCCATGCACGTCACCGGGCCCAGCCGGGGCAGGCCGTTTGCGCTGCGGCTGATGGGCGCGAGCGCCTCGGCTGTGGCTCTGGATCGGGCCCTGTGCGCCGTGCTGGGCCTGGAGTTCGGCGCCACGCCGCTGGGCGCGGCCTTGGAGCGGCGCGCAGCCGCGGGCAGCGCAGCCGCGGGAAGCGCCGTCGTCTATCCTCTGCTCCAGCCTGGGGGCTTTGACGCGCGGGGCTTTGAGCTGCCCGGCGAGCTCGCGCATACCTCCTTTCACCCGGCGCGCTGTGTCAAAAGTTGCGCGCGCCGCATCTGGGCCCGGCTTGCCGGAGCGCGCTCCAAAGGGTGAAGCCCGGACGGGCGCAACGCGCCTTTGCAACGCCGCGCCCGGCGGGACCGGCCACAGCGCGGCCTGCCGCTTTTTCAGGAACATCCCGATCTTGTTTTGTAAAGGAGATTGCCATGCCTGTGATTCTGCCCGGCCAGACAGATTTGTACGCCCTTACCGACGCGCGCCTTTCCCTGGGCCGACCGCTGGCAGATGTGGCCCAGGCCCTGCTGGACGCCGGAGTGCGCATCCTGCAATATCGCGAGAAAAAGCTCAAAGCCGGGCAAATGCTTGAGGAGTGCCGCCTGCTCCGCCGCCTGACCCGTGAGGCCGGAGCCTGCTTTATCGTCAATGATCACATCGACATCGCCATGCTGGTGGAGGCCGACGGCGTGCATATCGGCCAGGAGGATCTGCCCCTGCCCGAAGTGCGGCGGCTGGTGGGGCCGAAAATGATCATCGGCCTGTCCACGCATACGCCGGATCAGGCCCGGGCCGCAGTGGCCGCGGGCGCGGATTACATCGGCGTGGGGCCGATCTTCGCCACGCAGACCAAGGAAGACGTGGTGGACCCCGTGGGCTTCGGCTATCTGGATTGGGTGGCGGCGAATATCAGCGTGCCTTTTGTGGCCATCGGCGGGATCAAGGCGCAGAACATCGGCGAGGTTGTGCGCCACGGCGCGCAATGCTGCGCTCTGGTCTCGGAGCTGGTGGGCGCGCCGGATATTCGGGAAAGAGTGGCGACCGTGCGCCGGGCCATGCGCGCGTGAGCGCGCCCGACGCGGCAGGCGAAAAACGCGGTTTTCGCCTGAATGTACGCCGCGTTGCGGCGGCTGCCGCTTTCGCGTCAGCAGAGCATTTTCAAAGAGAAAATGCTCTGAACGCTCTGACAGGGCGAAGCCATGCCCGCCACGCGCGTCAGCCGTTGGCGGGCATGGCTTCGCCCTGTCAGGCCGCGATCATTGCAGCGCCTGCCCCACTGCCTGATGGTAGCCCCGCAGCCGCTGCTTTTCCTGGCGCGAGCGTTGCAGGCTTGCGCGGACGACCTCCCGGGCTTTGGCGGCTGTGGCCGTCAGATGTTCCTGCAGTTGCGTGAGTTCAATAAGGCGGTTGCGGTACTGGTCGGCGCAGCCGGATTCCAGCACATGCCACGCCATGCTGGTGACTTCGTTGCGCTGTTCCGCCAACGCGACGGCCCTCTCGTAGGCTCCGTCTTCCAAGGCCGCCATTTCCTGACGGGCAAGATTCAGAGCCTGATCCAACAAGCACACTCCCTGGCCCATGAGCACTCCTTTATGCCGTCCCAGAGCGATTTGCTAATGAAATTAGCTAAACCGCTCTATTGGGCGACGCTCTTTGCCATCTGCCGATGCAGATCCTCGCTGACGACCCGCCATGTCTCGCAAAGCGGCAGGAATTCGTATTCCAGCAGATCGGCAAGCAAAATCCAGTCTTCGTTTCCCAGCACCTCGCTCATTTCGGAAAGCAGCGCGGAAAGCTTTTCCACTTTCTGAGCAAAGGCCTGATCGTCGCCGCTGAAATAACGCTCACGCAGCACGCCGAGCATGCTCATGAAATCACGGGTCACGTCCAGCAGATCCTGGAACAGTTCCAGGGCGTCCGTGTCCGAAGCTTCACGGAACAGGCGCGCCACATGCCGCGCGCCGTGCCCCATCATTCGGGCCACTTTGTTCATTTCGGCGGCGATATCCACAGCCAGCTCGCTGGCAGGCCGCGAACGCACTTCCACCGAGGTGATCGAATCGCAGGCAATGTCTTCGGCCTGGTGCGGGTAGATTTCCGAAAAGCTTTCATTATTCACGAAAACATCGGTCACCACCCGGTTTTCCATCTTTTCATCGTCCATCAGGTTGGTCAGCATTTCTTCCAGATTGGCGAAGTTGGAAATCTCTTTGCCGCTTTTGCAACCGTCAACAATAATCATAAAAACCCTCCTTGCTCCCCACGGGGAAGTATTTGCCGATACGTTGCGTGACAATGGTTATGCAAACCATGTGCCAATAAAGAAAATCTGTCGTCATCAGGCATGGATGCTGGAGATCCGCCGCTCCCGCGGTGGAAAGGGCATGGTGGGACGGCAGAGAAAAGAGAAGGCAGGGCGCAATGTTTTTTTGTTCAGCCGTGTTGCCGTTTCCGGCAGGGCAAGAGAG
Organism: Desulfovibrio sp. ZJ200; assembly: GCF_011039095.1. Lineage (NCBI taxonomy): Bacteria > Pseudomonadati > Thermodesulfobacteriota > Desulfovibrionia > Desulfovibrionales > Desulfovibrionaceae > Desulfovibrio > Desulfovibrio sp. ZJ200. The sequence continues at coordinate 7,555 of NZ_JAAKEH010000008.1, forward strand.
GGCGCAGCGCGGGGCCGGGCCTGTCACAGCCGTATGCCCGGCGGGCAAAAGAACTGAGCGGGCCTCAACCACAAGCCCGGCGACTTGAATGTTTTTCACTTTGAAAATGCTCTGCTGACGCGAAAGCGGCAGCCGCCGCAACGCGGCGTACATTCAGGCGAAAACCGCGTTTTTCGCCTGAATGCCATCTTTGACTTTCATAAAAAGTCAAAGGTAATCTGCTCTAGACCGCCACAGCCGCGGCCCAGCGTCGCACATGGCCGGAAAGGCGCGTCACCAGAGTCAGCAGCTCGTCCAGACGCCCGCCGCGCTCCATGCACAGCACGCGCCAGAAATGCCCCAGGGAGGACAGCGGCGGGCAGGCGTCCAGAAGGCTCTGGAGCCGCTCGCAATTGCGCAGAAAAAGCTGCCCGGCCCGGGCGCTTCTGCCGGTGAGCCGCCCCTGCTCGGCCAGCAGATCAAGCAGTTGCGCGGCCTGGGACAATACAGGAGCCACTGTTTCCCTGAATGCCGCGGAATAGGGCAAAGCGTCGGAGGCAACAGGCATGCGGGCGCTGAGAGGCTCGGACGCTTCTCCGGGCCGCGCTTGTGCGGTTTCCAGGCTGTCAAGGATCTGACGCCAGAACAGGCGTTGCTGGCCGAGCCAGAGGCTGCGGTCTTCCTGCTCATGGCCGGAAAGACTGCGCACGCGGGCAAAGCATTGCGCATCCGTCTCCGTCACCCAGACGCGGACTTTCCGGCAGATCTCGGGGGTCAGGCCGGCCTGCCAGTTCCCTTGGGTCAGATAGCCCAAGGCCAGATCCCCGGCGTTTTGCGGGCTGATCTGTTCCAGACAGCGTTGCTCGTGCGGGCAGGCGCTGTTGTACGGGCAGGGATGGCAGGGCAGGGCCGGTTCAAGGCAGCAGCAGCCGGGCAGATAGGGGCCGGTGTCCCAGGGTTGGGCCGTTGCCAGAAAAAAGGCCAGGCAGGGCAGCCCCAGACCCGCGGCCAGATGCATGGTGCCGGTGTCATTGGTGACCAGCAGGCGCAGGCGGCTGAGCAGGGCCGCCAACTGCGGGATATCGGTCTTGCCCACGGCGTCCACAAAGGGGCCTTGAGCCCGGGCCGCGTAATCCCGGGCCAGCGGGCTCTCGGCGGCCGCGCCCAGCAGTACCGGGCAGAGGGCCTGCTCTTGCCAGAGCCGGTCGCCCAAGGCGGCAAAAGAACTTGTGGGCCATTGCCGCCGGGCTTCGCTGGCCCCCAGTTGCAGGCCCACAAAGCCCGCGATGCGGGCGCCGGGGCTTGCGGGCAGCCTGAGCGGCCGCGCCAGAAGGGTATCGGCAAAGGCCAGGGACTCGCCTGCGGGGCGCTGGAGCGCGCATGTGCCCGCGCCGGTCTTGGAACCGGGAGCGGGTGCGCCCACCATGCGGAACATGTCCGCCAGATTGAAGGGCGCGTTCAGGCGCTGCAATGTGGCGCCGTTCAAAAAAGCGGCCCAGATGCCGCCGCTGAAGCCGAAACCGTGCGCATCCATGCCGAAACCCAGCACAGCGTCCGGCGACGGAGCCAAAAGCCTGGTCAGCAGCCTGCCCGGCAGGGTCGGCGTAAGATTGACCACGCGCCGGGGCGCGGCCTGCTCGCGGATGCTTCGGGCAAAGTCGAGCAGCCGGGCCGCGGCCTTTTGCCAGCATTTGTCCAAATCCGCCATAAGCCCGGCGCCGGGCAGGGGCCAGGCCGCGTCCAGATGGCGCAGCAGGGGCAGAGCGGCGGCAAAATTGTCCAGGCAGACCAGACCCACCGTATGGCCGCTGCTGTGCAGATCGTGGATCAGGGGCTGGCATTGCAGCAAATCGCCGAAGCGGGTCAGGTTGACGATCAGGGTGTCCACGCTCATGCCGGGATGCCTCGCGCCGCTCAGGCCAGAGCTGTGCGGCTGCCGCCGTCCAGCATGTTCAGGGCCAGCATCTTCTCCTGTTTGAAGCGATTGCTCACCGCGGCCTGCACCTCCCTGCTGGACGAGCCGAATTGCCCGGCGCGCAGGGCATACACATGACTGATCAGTTTGCGCTCATAGGCCGGGTCCGTGGGCTTGCCGCTCATCCTGTCGGCCCTGTCGAAAATCCGGGCAGCGCCTGCCGGGCCGTGCTGCACGGCCGTGCTCCAGATCACTTCGCGCATGGCGGGCGAGAGTTTGTCGGCCTCAAGGCCCGTGCGCTCCACGATGGCTTCCAGCGCGGGCTTATAATGGCTCTCGCGGATAAAGGCTTCCTGCAGGGCCTCAAAACGCTCGGGCTGCTCGCGGGCAATGGCCCGCCAGGTGTCGGGCATGCCGCCCCGGCGGCTGCCCGTATTGGCCGGGCCGCTCCTGCGCAGGCGCTGCGAAAGATCGGGGGCCGCGCCGTCCAGAAATTCCAGAAAGTTTTTCATGCTGCCCACGCGCGAGGCGATTTGATACTTGCCGTAGGATGTGCCGCCGTTGCGATCGTAGCCCACGGCCGCGACCCCGTCCCCGCCGGACTCAAAGCGGGCGGAAAGCTGCCCCAGACCGGGACTGTCCGCCTGTACGCCGCGTGTGGCGCGCGCCCTGTTCGGCGCTGCGGTTTTGCGGGGCCGGGTATGAATGAAATCGCCCACGCTCAGCCCGCCCAGGCGCGCGTCAAGGTTGCGCGTCAAGGAACGCAAATGCCGGGCCGTGCCCAGGTTGCGGGCCAGATCCAGGGGGGAATCGCCGCCGGAAAGATTTTGCATCAGGCCGTCCAGAGCCTGCGTGCGACGCAGATCCGACTGGGCTTTGGAAAAGACCTGGGCGCGCGCCAGATCGCTGGGCGAACGCCCGGCCAGCACGGGATTGCGCAATTGCAGGGTATTGACGGCCTCCTGCGGCCGCTGGGCCGTGGCAGGGAGCTTTTGCCCCGCCGCGCTTTCCTCCTGCCCGGCCATCAGCGCGGCAAAGGGCGAAGACGCATTGGCGGCCCCGGCAGCGCGGCGCGGCGCGGCCGCGGCCGGATTAACATGCTGGTCGGCCGGGGGCCTGATCAACAAGGTGGAATGTGACATGCGTTCCTCCTGTGGCGGATTGCGGGAGCGGAACGTGCGGGCCCATTGCCGCCCGGATGCCCAAAAGACCCGGGCTCCAATGCGCGCCTGTCGGTGAAGCGCAAGGCTTTCCAGCCCGTGGCAGCCGGGCGAGGCGTCACTGCGGGCCTCCGCTCAAATCCTGCCGCACAGCGCAAGAGTAGCAAGGACAGTGCCAATGCGCGGCCCCAGCCGCATTGCGGGCCTGGTGAGGCAGGCCGCGCCGTTTTTTCGACGGGCCGGGGGCTGGGGCAGGCCGCTTGTGAGAAGGCTCGCGCCGGCCTGGGCTTTCTGCCTGGTTTCTGAGGACGCGGCTGAAGCTGAACCCGCGTTGCGATCCGACTGCCCACTCTGCTGGAAGCAGGGCCATAAAAAGCGGCTGCCCTTTTGCGCAGCAGGACAGCCGAAAAAAGGATTTTGGCGGAGGCGGGTCAGCGCGCCGGGACGGGGCCGGGCGGGGGCACGGCGTCGCGGCCCGCGATTTTGAGCGCCGCGCCCAGCTCGCGGGCCAGAACTTCCGTAAAATACTCAGGCAGTTCGCCGTTGAGCTTGATCTCGTGGCGTACCAGCAAGGCCAGCCGCATGTGGCTGCTGGCCACGGCATTGCGGCGGGAGATATTTTTCAGGTTGGCCTTGTGCGCCCGGCGGGCATTGGGCACGCGCCGCCGCACAAGCAAAACGTCGGTCAGCAGGGCCGTGCCGCCTGTGCCGGAAAGCCGCGAGGGCGCGTCATATCCGGCATCCACCACGCCGCGCAGGCTGTCCGGGTCCACCGGGCCCGCGTCCAGCACGGTGATCTGGATGATATGGCCCGCCTGGCTGGGGTTGCCGGTAACGGTAAAGCCCTTGCCGCTCACACAGGCTTCGACCCGGGATCGCAGGCCCGGGACCCGGTTGCTTTTGTCGCGCACGTTTATATACACCACATCGGCAATATCCTCGTCGCCGCCTGCGCTGCTCAGTTCGCCGCAACGCAGCACCTCCACCTGGGAGGCGTCTCCCTCGCCCCGGCGGATGCAGGCGCAGAGCAGGCACAGGCTCAGAAGCAGGAAGAGAAAAAATCGCAGTTTGGGCATACGCCTCCTTCTTTTTCCAGACGCCGCGCCGCGTCTGGCGGCAGTGCATCGTATCGCAACGGCCGGGGGCAGTCAAAATACGTCTCAAAGGCTGCCGTCGCGGGAACTTTTGCGAAAAAGAACGCCCGCACGGGCTGAAGCGAAGCTGCGCAAAGGCCCGCACGCGCAGGCGAAATTTCCTTGCGCCGTGAAGCGCCGGAGCGAGCGTTTCAAAAGCGCTATGCTCTAAGGATGCAGCGCATTGAGAATTTCGAGGCTCAGCTTGTCCTCCAGGGCAGGCAGGCTGTCTTCCCGCTCCATGTCCGCGCCTTCGGCGCTGACCGTCACCCGGCGCAGCTCGGCGTCAGTGGGCTCGCGGCCGTCGCGGCTGATGCCCACCCGGGCCCGCAGGCCCCAGACCTTGCTTTTGCCGTAGCTGTCCAAAAGGCTTACGCCCAGGCCGAGCAACGCGCCGCCGCCCGCGCCCCAGCCCGCGCCGCTGCGGCCGTTGACGTCCACGGCGCTGCCCAGCAGCATGCCGAGCATGGCGCCGGTGGCCGCGCCGCCCAGAGCCTTGCCCGCGCTGATCGGTGCGTTTTTGGAACCCAGGGGGTAAATGTCTTCAATGCGTACCCGCACCAGGATGTCGGCCTGCCTGGCCTCCTCGGTGGGGCTCAGGCCTCGCTCGCTCTGCAGATAGGCCGTGAGCATGGATTGCAGATCGGCATTCAGATTCGCGTCCCCGCCGCTGACCGAGACATGCAGGCTCTGGCCCGGTCTGGCAGGCGTTTGCGGCAAAGGCTCCGAGGGGGCCTGAGGCAAAGGCTCCGACCCGGCCCCCTGGCCGGAAGCCGGAACCGCGTCCCGGTGGCCGGCGCAAGCGCCCGCCAGGACGCAGAAGAGCAACAGGCAGAGCAAGGCCGGAAAAGGAGAGGACATCTGACGCACGCGCATTTTTTCTCCGCGGTCGCGGGAAAGGCTGGCGTCCAACACGACCGTATCGTTTCCGTAACGCAGAAGAGCGGGGCTGTCCAGACGCCCTGCGGCTTGCGCTGCGGCGGCCCCCGGCCTGCGATTTGCTGCGTGCCGCGCCATCAGGGGCGGGGCCACGCTGCCCGGCGCACTTGACGCGGGCATGTTTTGTCGTATCTTGCCCCTACACTGTCTGCGCTGGCGCGGCCACACGGGCCGCGCCGCGTCAGCCATTACCGTTGAGGACAATGCATGGGCAAGCAGTTGATTATCGTGGAATCCCCGGCCAAGGTAAAGACCATTAAAAAATTTCTGGGGCCGCAGTATGTGGTGCAGGCCAGTGTGGGCCATGTGCGCGATCTGCCCTCCAGCAGCCTGGGCGTGGACGAGGCCAACGACTTCGCTCCCCATTATGAAGTCATTGAAAACAAAAAGCATGTGGTCAACGAGTTGCGAGCGGCAGCGGCCAGGGCCGATACGGTCTTTCTCGCGCCGGACCCGGATCGCGAGGGGGAAGCCATTGCCTGGCATGTGGCCGAGCTGATTCGCGACAAAGCCAAAAACATCAAGCGCATCCAATTCAACGAGATCACCTCCAGGGCCGTCAGGGAGGCTCTGGAACATCCGCGCGAACTGAACGCCGCTCTTTTTGACGCCCAACAGGCCCGGCGCGTGCTGGATCGGCTGGTGGGCTACAAGATTTCGCCCCTGCTCTGGAAAACCATCAAACGCGGCATTTCCGCCGGGCGGGTGCAGTCCGTGGCCTTGCGCCTGATCGTGGATCGCGAGGCCGAGCGCGAGGCCTTCAAACCCGAGGAATACTGGCTGTTCAAAGCCCTGCTTTCCGCCGCCGCGCCGCCGCCTTTCAAGGCGGATCTGGCCAGAATCAACGGCAAAAAGGCGGCCATTGCCAACCGCGAAGCTGCGGACGCGCTGGAAGCCGCCATCAGGGGCAAGCCGTTCGTGGTGGAAAGTGTTGAGGAAAAAGAGCGCGAACGGGCTCCCCAGCCGCCTTTCATCACCTCCACCTTGCAGCAGGCGGCCAATCAGCGCCTTTCCTACACGGCCAAGCGCACCATGAACATCGCGCAACGCCTTTACGAGGGCGTGGAACTGGGCGACAAGGGGCTGACCGCGCTGATCACCTATATGCGCACCGACTCCACGCGTATTGCCGATGAGGCGCGCAAGGCGGCCCGGGACTTTATCAGTGACACGTTCGGCCAGGAGTATCTGCCCAAAAAGGCCCGGATCTACAAGGCCAAGGGCGGAGCCCAGGACGCGCATGAAGCCGTGCGCCCCGTGGATGTGAGCATCACGCCGGAGATGGTCAGGCCGCATCTGCCGCCGGATCAGTACAATCTTTACCGGCTGATCTGGTCGCGCTTCGTGGCTTCGCAGATGGCCGGGGCGCGCTTTCACGACACTGTGGCGACCATCGCCTGCGCCCATACCCAGTGGCGGGCCAAGGGCGAGCGCCTGCTTTTTCCCGGTTTTCTCGCGGCCTGGCCGCGCGGCAAGGAGGAGGCCGACGCCGAACTGCCGCCCCTCCAGGCCGGGCAGACCCTGACCCTGAACAAGCTGGAAAAGGAACAGAAATTCACCCAGCCCCCGGCCCGCTACAGCGAGGCAAGCCTGGTGCGCGAGCTGGAAGAGCTTGGGATCGGGCGGCCTTCCACCTACGCGGCGATCATCTCCACCTTGCAGGATCGCGATTATGTGCATCTGGCGGAACGCCATTTCGTGCCCACGGATCTGGGCCGGGTGGTCTGCCGCCAGCTCACCGAGCATTTCGCCAGGCTCATGGACGTGGGCTTTACGGCCCAGATGGAGGAAGGCCTGGACAAGGTGGCCGAGGGCAGCGAAAACTGGGTAAACCTGCTGCGGGCCTTTGCCGCGGATTTTAATCCCACGCTGGACGCGGCGGCCAAAAACATGCAGAGCCTGAAGGGCGGCATGCCCACGGATCTGCCCTGCCCGGACTGCGGCAAGCCGCTGCTGATCAAGTTCGGCAAGGCAGGGGCCTTTCTGGCCTGTTCCGGCTATCCGGAATGCCGCTACACCAGTAATTTCGCGCGCACCGAGGACGGCCGGGTGCAAGCCGTGGCCTCCGAAAAGCCGCAGTATGAAAAAGTGGGCCAATGCCCGCGCTGCGGCAAAGATCTGGTGATCAAAAAATCCCGCACCGGCAGCCGCTTTATCGCCTGCACGGGCTATCCGGCCTGCGATTACGCCGCGCCTTTTTCCACCGGCGTGCCCTGCCCGCGCTGCGGCAAGGGCACTCTGGTGGAAAAGAGCAGCAGGCGCGGCAAGCTTTTCTATTCCTGCGATCAATACCCGCAGTGCGATTTCGCCCTCTGGGACAAGCCCGTGCCCGGTCCCTGCCCGCGTTGCGATTCGCCCTATCTGGTGGAGAAAAAGAGCCGGGACGGGCTCAGGATTCTCTGCCCGGTCAAGGGCTGCGGCTATGTGAAGGAGGACGGCGATGCCTGAGCCCCATAAGGAAGAGTCGCCGCTGGCGGGCCCGGAAAGCCCGCAAGCCCGGGATGCGCGGGCTGATCCGTCCGCTGCCGTGGGCGGGGATTTTTTTGAGGCGCGCGTGGCGGCATTGCTCGAAGCCGGGCGCAAGGCCGTGCTGCTGACTGTGATTTCGCGCCAGGGCTCGGCTCCGCGCGCCGCCGGAACCCGCGCCCTGCTTACGGAAGACGGTTTTGAAGGCACCATCGGAGGCGGGGCTCTGGAGGCCCGGGCCCTGGAAGCGGCCCGGGAAAGCCTGGCGGCCGGCATTTCCGCCCGCGTTTCCTGCGATCTCACCGGCCTGTCGCCGGAAAGCGACATGATCTGCGGCGGCAGCATGGAAGTGCTTTGCGAGGCGCTCATGCCGCAACAGGCTGCGGTCTTCGCCCTGGCCGCGCATGTTTTGCGCGCAGGCGGCAGCGGCGTCTGGACTGTGGATGTCAGCCGCGAAAGCCTGCCCCGGCGCTGCCTGCATCTGGAGAGTCTGCCCCGGGAATTTGCGGGTTTGGCTGATTCCCCGGCTGTGCGGCAGGGATTGGAGGCCGCGGCGCCGCTGCTGGAAAAGCTCGGCAATAAGCCCGGATTGCTCGCAGGCGGGGATCGGGCCATGTATGTGGAGCCCCTGAGCGCCCCGCCCGTGCTCCTGCTCTGTGGCGGCGGCCATGTCTCGCTGGAGGTGGCGGCTTTGGCCCGGGCCTGCGGTTTTGTGGTGGACGTGGTGGACGACAGGCCGGAATTTTCCGATCCCGCGCGTTTTCCCATGGCCCGCCGCTGTGTGACCCTGCCGGGCTTTGAAGGGCTGGTGGAGGCCTGCGGCATCGGCCGCAGGCATTATGTGGCCATTGTCACGCGCGGCCACAGCTTTGACCGCGAGGTTCTCGCGCAGACCCTGGCAAGCCACGCCGCCTATATCGGCATGATCGGCAGCCGCGCCAAGCGTGAGCAGGTCTATGCGGCCCTGCGGGAGCAGGGCGTGCCCGACGCGGAGCTGGCAGCCGTGCGCTGCCCCATCGGCCTGCCCGTGGGCGCGGAAAGCCCGCAGCAGATCGCCGTGGCCGTGGTGGCCGAATTGCTGGCCGCTCGGGCCGGGACCTTGCATCGCCTGCGTTTTGAGGAGTAGAGCGTTTCGCTCATTTCATGAGCAAAATGCTCTGGTTTCATGGCCCCGGGCTGATCCTGCCCGGGGCTTTGCCGTATTGGGCGCAGAATTTCTTGAGAAAGACCTGAGCGAGGACGCGGATATCCTCCCGGCGTTCGCTCAGGCTGGGAATGCGCAGGCTCAGGATAAAGATCCTCGCGGAATGCGCCGCGGCGCGCGGCGTCTTTCAGTATTTTACTGGTGGCCGCAATGATTCGGCAGTGCGCCGCCAGGCTGGACATAAGCTGCGTCAGCCCTGGCCCCGGAAGAAAGGGATTCACTTTTGAGATGATTTTCTTAAAAAATTCATTTTACTTTCACATGGTTGAGAAAGGAATTTCACTAGAAAAGTAAATCCTTCCCGGAAGAGTCTACCTTGATATTTGTTTTTGGCCGGGATATCCTCACTATGGGGAGGCAGGCGACATGGAACTCACGGTGGCCGCTGTAATCGTCAGTGTTTTGCTGTTCATCTATCTGGAGACCAAGAGCAGGAACGCCCGGCATCTCCAGCGCATTGCCGAAGAAAAGAGCGACATTGCCGAGGCTTCCCGGATGACGGCCACGATGGCCGTCTTTTATCCCGACGCCCAGACCACAGTGATCATGGGCGCTTCCGAGGAATTCGGCGCGCTGTATTATCGCGTCTTGCGCCAGACCAAAGTGATTAACCGCAGCAAGATCAATCTGTCCAACATCGCGCGGGTGGAGTTGCTGATCAACGGCCGGCCGCAGGATCTGCCCTGCTCGTCCGAGCAGCCGACCACCTCGCTCAAGGCCACGGAGATTGCCAATAAAGTCGTGAGCCGTTTTTCCCCGGATACGCTCAAATCCATCCAGCGGATGGGTCTGCGGATTATTTTTCTGAGCGAGACCGGCAGTGAGAAATCCCTGGAAATCACCGTGCTGCGCCCGGGCGACGAGCGGCAGCGCTTCAAGCGCTTCCAATTGCTGAAAAACGCTGTCTGGTGGTGCGGATTCCTGAATATCGGCAGCAGGCAGGCGCGCCATGTGCGGGCCCGCCTGGAAGCGCCCGGGGCGTAGAGCCTGGGCGGAGAATTTTTTTGAAAAAAATATCCTTTTATTTTACTGAGTTACAGATGCAGAATGCGGTATGCTAAGATATTGAAATACAAAGCGATTCGCCTTGGCAACGTATCGCGTTCGCCTTGGCCCGTTTCTTGCTTTTTGCCATGAAGTGTGTTTTGTAGAGTGTTGCTTGAGCCCGCCTCTCCCAAGTCAGGGTGGGCTTTTCAATGGCGGATTTTCCGCCTGCGCCCAACGGAGTAGTTCATGACCATGAGAATATCGATTTGTTTTGCTCTTGTGCTGGGGCTGTGCCTGGCTCTCGCCGCCTGCGGCGATGACAAAAACGCCCAACAGCCCGATATGCGGCCCCCGGTGGCCGTTTTTGACGTCAAGGTGGCCGACGCGCCCTGGCCGGCCGAATACCAGGCCCAGGCCTCGGGCTCGCGCGCCGTGGAAGTGCGCTCCCGGGTGGAGGCCATTATTGAGAAACGTCTCTATGAGGAAGGCGATTTCGTCAGAAAAGGCCAACTGTTGTTTCAACTGGAGCGCGATCAGTACGAGGCCAAGGTCCAGCAGGCCCAGGCCCAGTTCAATAATGCCGAGCGCGAGTGGAAGCGCATCCGCCCGCTTTATGAAAAGAACGCGGTTTCCCAGAAGGATCGCGACGCCGCCCGGGCCGCCTATGAAACCACCAAGGCGGAATTGCGCACAGCCAAAATCAATCTGGACTATACCGAGGTGACGGCTCCGGTTTCCGGCTTCAGCAGCAAGGAAAACTTCACGCCCGGCAACCTGGTCGGCAACAATTCGCTGCTGACCTATGTGAACCAGACGGACCCCATGTACATCGACTTTTCCATTGCCGCGCCCGAGCGCATGGCCCGGCAGCAACTGGCAGAGGCCGGTCGCCTGGAGTTCCCGGAGCACAACCGCTACAAGGCCAGACTGCGTCTTCTGGACGGCACCATGTACAAGGGCGAGGGCCAGGTGACCTTCATCGACAGCCAGGTCCAGCCCACCACGGGCGTGATCCAGGCCCGCGCGGTCTTCGACAATGCCGACGGGCACATCATGCCCGGGCAGTACGTGCGTTTGTACATGGAAGGCGACATCCTCAAAAATGCGGTGCTGATCCCGCAGAAGTGCGTGATCCTGACCCAGAAGGGCTCCATGGTCATGGCTCTGGACAAGGAAGACAAGGTCTATGCCGTCCCGGTCGATCTGAGCGTGGCCGTGGGCGACAAGTATCTGGTGGTTTCCGGCCTCAAGGGCGGCGAGCGCATCGTCAGCGAGGGCATCGTCAAGGCCCGGCCCGGAACCGTGGTGCGCGTGCAGAAAGCCGGAACCCAGCAGCCGCCGCAGGCTCCTGCCGCGCAAAAGTAGGTTGATATATGGCCGCTTCTTCCAAACCGAATTTCTTTTTGCGCCGTCCGATTCTCTCGGCCGTCATTTCCATCGTGATCACTCTGGTGGGCGCGCTGGCCATGAAGGCCCTGCCCATTGCCCAATACCCGGATCTGGTGCCGCCCACGGTCAACGTGAGCGTCACATATCCCGGCGCGTCCGCCGAAACCATCGCCTCCACCGTGCTGGCCCCCCTGGAAGTGAACATCAACGGCGTGGAAAACATGCTGTACATGACTTCCACGGCCGCTTCCGGCTCGGGCTCCGGCTCCATCAACGTGTACTTTGCCCTGGGCTCGGACCCGGACATGGCCCTGGTCAACGTCAACAACAAGGTCAACCTGACCCAGACTCAGCTGCCCGAGGAGGTGCGCCGCCAGGGCGTGAGCGTGGTCAAACGCTCTCCGGCCATGCTTCAGCTCTTTGCGTATTATTCGCCCGACGGCCGCTACGACGAGGTCTATATCCACAACTGGATGCAGATCAACGTTGTGGACGAGCTCAAGCGCGTGCCCGGCGTGGGCGACGTTTCTGTTTTTGGCAGCATGAGCTATTCCATGCGCATCTGGCTCCAGCCGGACAAGCTGGCCAAGTATGGCTTGACGGTCAATGACGTGACCAAAGCCATTCAGGAGCAGAACTCCCAGTTCGCGCCCGGTCGTCTGGGCGATATGCCCTCGCCCTCCTCCACCCAGCTCACCTGGCAGATCGACACCCAGGGCCGACTGGTCACGCCCGAGGAGTTCGGGGAGATTGTGGTGCGCACCGGGCCGGACAGCGCCATGCTGCGCCTCAAGGACGTGGCCCGGGTGGAGCTGGGCGGCCAGGATTACAGCGTCAGCTCCCGGGCCAACGGCATGGTTGCCCGCATGGGCGCGGTTTACCTGCTGCCCGGCGCCAATGCCATTGCCACCGGCGACCTCGTCGCGGCCAAGCTGAAAGATATCGCCGCAAGCCTGCCCGACGGCATGGAATACCGGATCGTGGTGGATACCAACGACTTTGTCATTGAATCCATCAGGGAAGTGGTTTCGACGCTGATAGAAGCCATGATCCTGGTGTTCATCGTGGTCTATGTCTTTCTCCAGAACTGGCGGACCACGCTGATCCCCTGTATTGCGGTGCCCGTATCGATCATCGGCACCTTTGCGGGCCTGTACGCATTCGGCTATACGCTGAACACCCTGACCCTTTTCGCCATGGTGCTGGCCATCGGCATTGTGGTGGACGACGCCATTGTGGTGCTTGAAAACGTCGAGCGCATCATGAGCACCGAGCATCTGCCGCCCAGGGAAGCCACGGCCAAGGCCATGAACGAGGTTACGGCCCCGGTCATCGCCATTGTGCTGGTGCTCTGCGCGGTGTTCATTCCCGTCTCCTTCATGGGCGGGCTGGCCGGGCAGATGTACAAGCAGTTCGCCATCACCATTTCGGTGTCCGTGGTACTCTCGGGCATTGTGGCTCTGACGCTCACGCCGGCTTTGTGCGCGCTGCTGCTCAAGCCCCACGCGCACGACTACAAGCCCGCCAGGTTCTTCATCTGGTTCAACTACGCCTTTGGCCGCGTCACCCACCGTTATGTGCGCACGGTTCGCTACATCAAGGATTCCAGCCTGCGGGCCCTGACGCTCTTTGCGCTTATGCTCGCGGCCATGCTCTGGCTGCTCAAGGTGGTGCCCGGCGGCCTGGTGCCCAATGAGGATCAGGGCTACATCCTGGGCATGGCCATTCTGGACGACGGCGCTTCCCAGCACCGTACCCTGGCCGTCACCGAAACTCTGAGCAATTTTCTGCGCAAGCAGCCCTCGGTGGATATGGTGGCCACCATCAACGGCATTGACATCACCTCCATGGCGGTAAAGAGCAATTACGGCACCTTTTTCGCCACGCTCAAGCCCTGGAGCGAGCGCAAGGGGCCCGGCATGTCGGCCGACGATCTGACCCAAAAGGTCATGGCCGTGACCATGATGCAGCCCGAAGCCGTGGTTCTGGGCTTTTCGCCGCCGCCCATCAGCGGCATGAGCACCACCGGCGGCTTTGAAGGCTATATTCAGATGCGCGGCCAGGGCACCATTTACGATCTGGAAAACAATGCCAACAAAATGGTGGCCGAAGCCCTGTCCAAAAACGCCGACGGCAAGCCCAAGTATCCGGCCATAGGCAGTGTGCGCAGCCTCTTTTCCACGGGTTCGCCGCAGTTGTACGCCAATCTGGATCGCGAACGCTGCAAGGACATGGGCATCAGCATTACCGACGTCTATACGGCCATGAGCGGCACGTTCGGCGGTACTTACGTGAACGACTTCAACTATATGGGCCGGACTTTCCAGGTGCGTATGCAGTCCGAAGCCGAATTTCGCGTCCTGCCCGAAGACCTGAGCGACGTGTATGTGCGCAACAATAAGGGCGAGATGATCCCGCTCACCGCGATCATGACCCTGGAGCGGCGCACCGCGCCGCAGGTCATGGAACGCTACAACGTGTTCCCGGCCGCGCATATCCTGGGCAATCCCGCGCCGGGCTATTCCTCGGGCCAGGCCCTGAGCGAAATGGAGCAGGCCGCCGCGGCCTCGCTGCCCGCCGACTACAGCCTGGGCTGGGTGGGCTCGGCCCTGCAGGAAAAGCTGGCCAGCGCAGACACCGGCCTGATCTTCGGGCTGGCTCTGGTGATGGTCTTCCTGATCCTGGCCGCCCAGTACGAGTCCTGGTCTTTGCCCCTGGCTGTGCTCACGGCCGTGCCCTTTGGCGTGTTCGGCGCGCTGCTGGCGACCTGGCTCAGGGATTTGTCCAATGACGTCTACTTCCAGGTGGCCTTGATCACATTGGTGGGCCTGGCCGCCAAAAACGCCATTCTGATTGTGGAATTCGCGGTGGAGGCCTGGCGCGGCGGCCGCAGCCTCGACGTGGCGGCCATGCATGCGTCGCGCCTGCGCTTCAGGCCGATCATCATGACTTCCCTGGCCTTTATCCTGGGCTGCGTGCCCCTGGCCATCAGCTCCGGCGCGGGCGCCAACAGCCGACACGCCATCGGCGTCGCGGTCATCGGCGGCATGTTGGCCGCCACGGCCATTGCCACGCTTTTTGTGCCGTATTTCTTCAAGAGTATTATGCTGCTTTCCCTGAAACTGCAGGGCAAGAAAGATCCCAATGAAGGCAAGGGCCGCATTGAGGATGAACAGGAGGATTTATGAGCGCCACCCCTCAAGGCGGATCTGCCCGGGCTCAGGCCCGGCGTCAGGTCCGGCTCACGGTTCCGCTTTTGGCGCTGTGTCTCGCGTTGCTGCTCTCGGCCTGCTCTTTTGCGCCGCGCTACGAGCGGCCGGAACAGGATATCCCGGATCAATGGCGCAAGGTGGATTTGGGATCGGCTCCGCTGCATACCGACTGGTGGACGCGCTTCAACGATCCCGTGCTGACGTCCATGGTGGAGGAAGCGCTGCGCAACAATCAGGATCTGGCCGAATCCCTGGCCAGGATCGATTCGGCCGCGGCTCAGGTGGGCATTGCCACCTCGCAGTTGCTGCCCTCTGTCAGCGGCGACGCCGGAGCAACGGCGCAGGGCGCTTCGGAAAAAACAGCCAACAGCATCCCTTTCAGCCGCAGCGGTCTTTCGCGTTCCACCACCAATTACCAGGGTTCGCTCAACGCCTCCTGGGAACTGGATCTCTGGGGCAAGTACCGGAACAATTATACGGCCCTTTCCGATGTGCTGATGAATACAGTGGTAGGGCACGAGGCCTTGCGTCTTTCCGTGGCCGGTCAGGTGGCGCAGAGTTATTTTGCCCTGCTCGCTCTTGACATGCAGTTGGATACGGCGCGGCGCACCTTGAAAAGCCGGGAGGATGCCTTCGGCATCTACACCAGCCGTTACAAGCAGGGCGACATCACCGAGCTGGACTGGCAGCGCGCCCGGGCCGAGGTGGAAACCGCGCGCGCCCAGGTGCACACCAGCACCGTATCCGTGGATCAGGCCGAAGCCTCCCTGGCCGTGCTGCTGGGCCGCTCGCCGCGCGAGATCATCAACCGGGCCATGACGCGCGGCCGGGCCGTGGGCATGCTGCCCGCGCCGCCGGTACTGCCCGAAGGCCTGCCTTCGGAATTGCTGGAGCGGCGTCCGGACGTGCGCGCGGCTGAATACATGATTATGGCCTATAACGCCAATATCGGCGTGGCCCGCGCCCAGTTTTTCCCGTCCATTTCTCTGACAGGCATGCTCGGCACGGTCAGCGCCGCG
The DNA here is from genome assembly GCF_011039095.1 of Desulfovibrio sp. ZJ200. Lineage (NCBI taxonomy): Bacteria > Pseudomonadati > Thermodesulfobacteriota > Desulfovibrionia > Desulfovibrionales > Desulfovibrionaceae > Desulfovibrio > Desulfovibrio sp. ZJ200. The sequence continues at coordinate 22,958 of NZ_JAAKEH010000008.1, forward strand.
GTGGGCAATCTCTTCAGCGGGCCGGCAGGGGTCTGGAGCTATGGAGCCTCAGGCACGCTGCCCATCCTGGATTTCGGGCGCAACTGGTATAATCTCAAGGATGCGGAGGCTCAGAAGAGGGCCGCCATTGCGGTGTATCGCAAGACCGTGCAGTCCGCCTTTCAGGATATCCGCGTTTCGCTCACCGCCCAGCGCGAGGCCGACGCCATTGTGCGCAGTATGCAAATCCAGGTGGAAAGTCTGCGCCGCGCGGTGGACATCGCCCGTTTGCAGTATGATAACGGCTATACCGACTATCTGACGGTCCTGGACGCGGAGCGCCAGCTTTTTTCGGCCGAGCTGCAACTGGCCTCGGCCCTGCGCGACCGGCTTGACGCCGTGGTCAGCGTGTGCATGGCTTTGGGCGGCGGCTGGCAGGAGCCGGGCGCGCGCCCGAGCTTCCCGGTGGTCAACACCGAGCGGCTTTTGCAGCAGGAGACCAGCGCCCGCGAGGCCACGCCTGCCACCAGGGCTCCTGTTTCGGGGGCCGCCCGGCAGTAGAGCCTCAACGCAAGGCGCTTTGGCCTGCCGCGGCTTTTTCCCGGCCAATCCGGCAGAATCGAAGCCTTGAATCAAGCGACCGGCTTTTCCCCTGAAACATGGGCAAAGGCCGGTCGTTGTGTATTTGTTTTCCCGGCTTCCTAGAGCAGATTACCTTTGACTTTTTCTAAAAGTCAAAGGTGGCATTCAGGCGAAAAACGCGGTTTTCGCCTGAATGTGCGCCGCGTTGCGGCGGCTGACGCGGGCCGGCAGGAAGAGACATTCACCTTTTCGATGATTTTCTAAAAAATTCGTTTTGAATTTCAGACGGTTGCAGTGTTCTTTTCATTGAAGGCGTGAATGTCTCCTCATGTCCGGGGACTTTACAGATACATAGGGAGTGGCGTAAGAAAGAATATGGACAGACAACTGCCCGTTACCCTGTTTATGGGTTTTATGGCCCTGGCTCTGAGTCTCTTTTTCACTGCTCCTGTTTCGGCTGCCGGGCAGTCTTTTCAGGCGGCTGCCGACAACGGCCGGGAGGCCACTGGGTTCAAAACGCCTGCCAAGGCTGCCGGGGCAACGCCGCAGCGTTCCTCCGGAAAGGCCACCCGGAAAAAACAAGGCTTGCACGGGCGTTCCTGGGCTTTCGGCCACTCCAGCGATCGCAATGCCGCCATCTGGCGGGAGGGCGTGCCCTCGCAGGATCTGCACGACCGCGCGGTTTCAGGCGCGCTGGAAAAAAAGGCCGTGAACACGGCCAAGGGCATCAGCAGTGCCTTGAGCGGCTCGGCGGCTCAGGCCAGGAAAAAAAAGAATCCGCTGGGCATCAGCATGGAAAGCGAGGTTTCCACCTGGCGCGAGCCCTTGCCGGCGGACGGCGCGCGCGCGGATGAGGCGCGGCCTCTGGAAAGCCGTCATGTGGTGCGCGCCTATGCGGATGTTACGGCCGGGGAGGACCTCAGCATCAGCGTGGGGCCGGAGCTGATCCTCAGAGATGAACAGACGCGCGAGCGCAACTCCAACGCCAGCCAACCCGAATCCGTGCTGGGTATGGGGATGCAGTTCAAGATGGATTTTTAGAGCGTTTCGCCGCTTTCATGAGCAAAACGCTCTCGTCACCAGGTCACGCATAACGCTTCGTTTTTTCGTGTGAAGATCGCTTCGCCGGAAAAGTGGTTATGCTTCCGTGTTCTGCGCCAGGATCAACTCCACCTCATCCACGCTCAAACCCGCGTTGCGCGCGATCTGCCGGGTGCTCAGCCCCTTGCGGCGACCGTTGAGGATGATTTCGCGCAAAAATTGCGGCGAGCGGCGGATGCCCTCGGCCTGTTCCAGCAGGCGGCGCAGTTCCTGGGCCCGCTCTTCCAGCTTTTCGTCCAGATTGCGCAATTCGGCCTGGCGCTGGGCAAAGGTGGCCACTATTTCCCGCTCCAGGCGGGCGTTCATTTCAATACGCGCCAGCAGACTTTCCTGATTGCCCTGCAAGGCGTTGAGCAAAGCCTCCGAACGGCGCAGGCGCAGGTAAAAAAAGAGCACGCCGCCCAATATGACCAGCTCCAGCAGGGAAAAAAGAATAATCAGCGCCAACGTCAGGGTTGCGTTCATACTTTGAGATTCAACAGGTTGCCTACCAGCGGCGACGCGGATGGCCGGACTTCCCCGTCTTCCGGCGGAGCTTCGGGCAAGGGCCGTCGCGTGCGGCGGCGGCTGCCGAAAGAGGCCTCGCCGCCGTTGCGCCCGTCCGGGAGCACGGCGCTGCCTTCGGTTTTTTCGGTTTTCTCGATCTGTTGCTGTTCCTGCCGGGCCATTTCCGCGGCCAGCACCCGCGACATGGCCATGGAGGCCTGAGGGGCCACCGCGGCCGCGTTGGCAAAGGGCGCGGCCAGATTGGTCTGGGCATAGAGCACGGCCATGGTGGCGTCAACGCTCATGGCTCTCCCCGGATGTCCTCTTGGACGTCCTTAGAGCATTTTTTGATTGAAAATATCCATTTTCAATCACTTGTCGCCATCCGTAAGGCTCGCAGACTCGCCAACGGCTGGCGCAAGCAAGCAAAGCTTGCTAACGGCTACCGCCGGCGCGGGCGTCCGCTCCCGCGGTCGCCAGAGCGTTTAGCTCATTTCATTAGCAAACCGCTCCAGATTGGCGGCAAACTTCCCTGGAGATGCGCCGCGCCGCGGCCTTGCCCCCCCCATCATGGGAGGGCGCGGCAAGCCCGGCCGGGAAAGCGCGTCACTCTCCCCCTCAGGCAAAACTCCCCTTACTCGCTGAGATATCTTTCAAAAAGCACATCCTCGATCTGCCCTTGCGTCAGGTAGTTGTTGAGCACGGAGGTCAGCTCCTTTTTTATGGTTTGAACATTTTCCTGGGCCAGCAGGAAGTCGTTGTCCGTGCTGCGCAGATAATAGTAAAGCGCGTCACGCAGGGAGAGCATTTTCTGATCCATTTCCTTGTCCAGGTTCGGAACCCTGGTCAGGGCGGAGAATTTGCAGATCAAAAAGCGCGACCCCCCCTTGCCGTCCGGCCGTTCCACCAGAAAGGGCGCAAATTCCTTGACGTACTCGAGCCTGGCCGGTACGGCCGGCTTGGATGGCACCACGATCACTTCGGGCTTGGGCGCGTCCGGCTCTGGCGGCGGAACAAAAAACCACCAGGCCGCCGCCCCAAGAACCAAAAGCGACAGCAAGCCCCCGCCGGCCAGCAGGAGCAGTTTTTTCTTTTTCGGAGCCGCGGCGGCGGTTTCGGCCTCCTGCGGCACGGCCGGCGCTTCGCTCTCTTCCGGCACGGCCGGCGCATCCGGCTCGTCCAGTAAAAAAGGCGCGTCGTCGAGATCCAGCTCCACCTTGCCCAGGCCCGCATCCGGGTGCAGCGTGACCTGTATATCGTCCCTGACCGGGGCTTCCTTAAGCTTGTTTTTGTCAGCCACATGCTACTCCGTCAAAAAAAGAAGAGCGGCTTGTCTTCTTAGAGCAGATTACCTTTGACTTTTTATGAAAGTCAAAGGTGGCATTCAGGCGAAAAACGCGGTTTTCGCCTGAATGTACGCCGCGTTGCGGCGGCTGCCGCTTTCGCGTCAGCAGAGCATTTTCAAAGAGAAAATGCTCCAGCAAAACGCTCGAGGGCCGCAACATGGCGCGGAATGCAGGCGTGAAGCGGCAAGGCAAAACACCGGCGGGCAAAAAAAAGCGCGACCGGGTTCATGGCGGCCCTGTGGCGGCAGAGCGCCCCGGGGACAGGCAAAAACGGCCCTGCTCCCTGCGGGCAAAGAGGCCGCGGCGGGCTGCCGAAAACAGGCGCAACGGCGCGGACAGCAAGATGCCGCCCAAAAGCGCGGCTGTTTCGCATCGGGGAAAGCGTACCGGCAGCAGGCCTCGTGGGGATCATGCCGCTTGTTTTTCGCCACAGGCCGCCCGGGGCGTGGCGGCCAGGCTGCGGTCGGGCGCGCTCGTGGGGATGCAGCATTTTCCGGATCCCATGCTGAAAAAGCTTGAGCGCCGCGTGAAGCGGCATCAGGCAAAGCCCGCGGCACGGCGCGCCGAGACAGGGGAGCGCTGCCAAAGCGCGTTTGTTTGCTCTGCGCTTTTCAGGCCTGTGGCAGGTCTCCATGCCCGAGGCGGCGCTAGGGAAAAATTTTGTCGATCTTCTGCTTCATGGTGTCTGCGGTGAAAGGCTTGACGATATAGTTGGAAACCTTGGCCTGCACCGCTTCAATGATGTTTTCCTGCTGGGCCTCGGCCGTGACCATCAAAAAGGGAATGTTGGCAAACTGTTCGCTGGCCCGCACCTTGCGCAGCAGATCAATGCCGGTCATCTGCGGCATGTTCCAGTCGGACACGATAAAGTCAATCTTGTCGCGGTTGAGCACTTCCCAGGCCGTAGTGCCGTCGTCGGCCTCCACCACGTTGTTAAAGCCGAGCTGGCGCAGGATGTTGCGCACAATACGGCGCATGGTGGAAAAATCATCCACGACAAGAACGCGCATATTGGGATTGTAAGGCATCAATATCTCCTTGGGGGCTTTTCGAGGCGCGTATTGTGCGGAGGCTGCCCCGGCAAAAATCCGGCTCCGCGGTTGCGGCTCTTGTGCCCGCGCGGCAGCTCAACAGTGAACGGCAGAAGATTTTGAGAAGCGCATCCGGGAAATGCAGGATCTTCCGTCGGACCGGCCGGGCCTGAAGCGGGCAGCTACAGTTCCGCCGTGTCGCCGTACAGGCTCACAAATTCTCTGCGCAGGCGGCTCAGGGCCTGCGAATGCAACTGTGAGACGCGGCCTTCGGTAATGCCCATGATTTCAGCCGTTTCACGCATGTTTAATTCATCAGTATAATAGAGGGAGAGTACCAGCTTTTCCCTTGGCGTCAAGCGTTCGATAAGCGGCGCCACGCGCTCAATGAGCTCGCGCCGGGCCGTGCTGCTGTACAGTTCTCCGCCGCTCTCCGGGCTGTCGCCGGAGAGCGTGTCCTGAATGGCGTCCAGGGAAAGCCAGAGCTGGTTCTGCAAAGCCTCAAGCCCCTGGCGCACGTCGCGCAGTTCCAGGCCGGTGATATCCTGCAGATCTTCTTCCGTGGCCTGGCGTCCTTTTTCGTGCTCCACTTTGCGCATGGCCTCGTCCAGCACGCGCACGCGCTGGCGCAAGGAGCGCGGAAACCAGTCCAGCCTGCGCAGCTCGTCCAGCATGGCCCCGCGGATGCGGTTTTCCGCGTACGTTTCAAAGCGGATGCCCAACTGCGGCCGGAATTTGCCCAGAGCCTCCATAAGCCCCAGGGTGCCGGAGCTGATCATTTCCCCGAGTTCCACGTTGCGCGGCAGCTTTGCCTTGAGCCGCAGCGCCAGAAAACGGATTTTGGGCGCATAATGGCGCACCACCGCTTCCTGTTCGGCCGAGGAAAAGTCTTCCCAGGCCGTGGCGCCGGTTTCAAGCGCCTCCCAGGGACTCGCCTGCGATGCTTGCGCTGTGCCGGTTTTCATGTGTCGTTCCTTTCCGGTTCGTGCCTCTTCTTCTCCACGGCATGTCAGTTGCCTTTTGTGTTGCCGCTGTCCTCGGCCCGCCCGGCCCGTACAGCGGAGATATTTGATCCGGATGCTTGTCGTTCACTGCGTCTGCGTTCACAGCCCGAAATCATGCCTGCGTGGGCCCGTCAGGACGGCCCGTTGGCGCGCGTTCGCGCTCGCGCACAATCTTTTTCTGTCCGCGCCGCGGCGCTGCTTCATCTGAACAACAGTTTCTTCCAGAAAAATTTGATGTTACCGTCCAGGCTCGCGGGCGCTTCCCATTCTGTAATGGCGTTGGCCAGTTGCAGCACGGCCCTGGACGCCGGGCCTTCGGGATCGCTGACGCAGAAGGGCAGTTGTTGCACCACGGCCTTGCGCACGCCCGTATCCCGCGGGAACACGCCCGCCAGATCCAGGGAAACGCCGCTCAAAAAGTGTTCGCAGGCCTGGTGCAGACGCAGAAACATGCCTTTGGCGGTTTTGAGATCCGGCGACATATTGACGCAGACCTTGAAATGCTCCACCCCGTGCGTGAGCTTGAGCACCTTGATCAGGGCATAGGCGTCGGTCAGGGAGGTCGGTTCCGGGGTAAGCACCACCAGCCGTTCTTGCACGGCCAGGTTGAAGTACAGCACGTTGTCGCTGAGGCCCGCGCCCGTATCCACAATCAGGTAGTCCAGATCGTCCTCCAGCTCGCCCACGGCTTCCAGCAGCTCCAGCTTCTGGCCGGTGGAGAGCGTGAGCATTTCGCTCATGCCCGAGGAGGCGGGCAGAATGGAAAAGCCATAGGGCGTGGGGAAAAGAATATCCTGAAGCGACGCGCCCTCATGGAAAAGATGAAAAAGATTTTTCTGCGGGGTCAGACCCAGGAGCACGTCCACATTGGCAAGGCCCAGATCGGCGTCGATCAGCACCACGCGCTTGCCCAGCCGGGCCAGGCAGAGCGCCAGGTTGACCGAAAGGTTCGTCTTGCCCACGCCGCCTTTGCCGGAAGTGATGGAAAATACCAGGGGAAATGTGCCGCTCATCTGTTTGCTCCGCATGGGTTAATGGGCTTGGGGCCGGGCCTTCAGGCCGCCTGGCCGGGAATCTGACGCTTGAAGATCAGCCGCCAGATCAGCGGCTCCGTGGCCGGGGCGAGGCTTTCCTTGAGTTCCGCGCCGAAGGAGAGCGCGGAAACCGGCAGCCCGGCCGCGCAGGCCACGTTGACGATGCTGCCGAAACTTTCAGCCTCGTCCAGTTTGGTCCAGACGATGCTGCCCGGTCCGTCGCTTTTGTAACGGCTCAGAAAGGCCTGGGTCTGGATCGGATCGCAGAAGGGCGAAAGCACCAGATGCGTGGCGGCTTCAAGCGCCTCCAGGCCCATCTCGGCCCGCCATTGGGTGAAATTCTGCTTGCGGGAGAGGCCGGGCACGTCCACAAAAACCGCCCGGCAGCCTGTTGCCGCCTGGAGCGCCTGCTGCATGGTTTCCTTGTCCGGCGCTTCCATATAGTTGAAATTGGAGAGTCCGGCCCAGTGGCGCAGAATCAGGCGGCCGTTGCCGCGCAGGCAGTCGGCGTTGATGAAGGCAATACGCGCCTCGGGCTCGGTTTTGCGCAAATGCAGGGCAAAGCGCAAGGCGGTGGTGGTCTTGCCGAAACCGAATGGCCCGACCATAAGATGCGCGCGCTGGTTCCAATGCTCAAGGCCCCAGGCCTTGACCGGCACCATGCCGCACAGGCATTCCAGCACAGAGGCCCCGGGCTCGGCGAGCAGGCGCTGATAGAGGGCCACGGCCACGGCGTCGGAAACGCCCTCGCGCTGCAGATATTCCAAAGCCACGCGCTGCCGGGGCGTGAGGCGCTCAAGCTGGATGGCGGGCTTCATCAGGGCAAAGAGCTGATCCTTGATCTGCATCCATTCCTTGTGCCACTGGTTCCAGCCCTCGGGCGCGCCCGCCTCCCGGTCCCGGCTGCCGCTCGCGTCGCGGTCAAGCCCGGCGGTGATCTCATGGCAGACCACGCCGTTTCTGCGGTAGGTGCGACTGCCCAGGATCACGGCCTCAGGCCCCATTTCAGCCTTGATCCGGGTAAGAACCTCTTGCGATGTGGCGCCTGTGAATGTCTTTACTTGCATGATCCGGTTCCTTTGCCGTGCGGCGCATGCCGTTGCCTTTCCCCGACGTTTGTCTGACGGCAAAACCGATAATGCAAAATAAGGGCCAAAAAGAAGCGGGCTCCGGGCGCGCGGTCGCGACGCCGTTTTTGCAGGGGCGAGCGGCTGCATGCAGAGGCCATGCTGCATTTATGGAGAGTTGCGGCAGGATTTTTCGCGTTTTTTAGAAGTAACTGTCAAGATATCGGCAAACCAGGGGCAGCCCTCATGAAAATACCGTCCGCGAAAAGCCGAGTTTTTTCGGCCGGCAAGGCGCAAGGCAAACATTGGGCGAAGCCGTATTGAACATACCGCAAGGTCAATGTTGGCCATGCAACGCCGCCGGACGTAACAAGGCGCTTTGCATGGCTTAGAGCATTTTCAAAGAGAAAATGCTCTAATGAGGGCTGAACCTACCTTTTCTGCGCTTGCGTTGCGTGGGCAGGGGCTGCGGGCGGCTGCGCGGGCTGGTTTCCCTTTGTCCCGGACGGGCTCGGCGGCAGCTCGGTGGCCTGTGCGCCTTCCCTGCCGCTGCCGGCGGCCTTGGGGCCGGGCATGTCCGGCACAGCCCCGGATCGCTGGGGCAGCATCAAATAGCTGGTCACAGAGGTGACGCCCTTGACGGCCCGCGCCGTACGGATGGCGATCTGCTTTTCCGCCTTATCCTTGACGACGCCCAGCAAGACCACCCGCCCGGCATTGACTTCCGTGTCAATGCGCGTGGAAGAAAGGCCTTTGGCCCCGATCAGAGCCGTGCGCAGGGACGTGGCCAGGGCGAAATCGCTTGTCTCGCTCCTGGCCGGGGCAAACCAGTGCGGCGTGACCGAGCGCGGCTTGTAGCGCCGGGCGATGGCCAGGGCTTTGGCCTGCATGTTTTGCGGCACCTCGCCCACCAGAAAGACGTTGCCGTAATAGCAATACACGGCAATGGCCCAGCCGTCGCTGAAACTGGCGTCCAGCAGCGCGGTCTTGATGCTGGAAGCCAGGGCCTTGTCATCGGTGATCGTGTCCATAAGGCGTTGATCGTCATACAGGCCATAGGCGCCATAGGCGCAGCCGTTCAGAACGGTCAGAACCGCAAGAAGCAGAAGCAGGGCCAAGCGTGGCATGCTGTCCTCCCGGCAATGCGTGGAATTATTCTTTTTCGCGGCGGATGCGCGCGCCCACGGCGTTGAGCTTGTTTTCAATGCGTTCATAGCCGCGATCCAAATGATAGATGCGCCGCACCTGTGTTGTGCCGCGCGCGGCCAGCCCGGCCAGCACCAGGGAGGCGCTGGCCCGCAGATCCGAAGCCATGACCGGAGCCCCGGCAAGCTGGCTGACGCCCCGGACCATGGCCGTATGCCCGGAAATCTTGATCTGCGCGCCCATGCGCACTAATTCCTGCACATGCATGAAGCGGTTTTCAAAAATGCTTTCTTCCACCACGCTGGCCCCCTGGGCAGAACACATCAGGGCCATGACCTGGGCCTGCATGTCCGTGGGAAAGCCCGGGTAGGGCTGCGTTTTCAGATCCGCTCCGCGCAGGGGGCAGGCGCATCTGGCCAGCACGCCTTCGGGCGTGGCCGTGATCTCCATGCCCATATCCCGCAGCTTGAGGATCACGGCTTCCAGCTCTTTAAAGGGGCAGTTGCGCACCAGGAGCTCGCCGCCCGTGATGCCCGCGGCCACCAGAAAGGTGCCCGCCTCAATGCGATCCGGCATGATCGCGTAGGGCGCGCCGCGCAGCTCGCTGACGCCCTGGATGCGGATGCAACTGGTGCCCTGGCCCTGGATGCGCGCTCCGCAGGCCAGGAGAAAATTCGCCAGGTCCACCACTTCAGGCTCGCGGGCCGCATTTTCCAGAATGGTTTCGCCCTCCGCCAGAACCGCGGCCATGAGCAGATTTTCCGTGCCGCCCACAGTGGGCATGTCAAAGGTGACATGCGCGCCTTTGAGCTTGCGGCAGCGGCCCAGAATATAGCCTTCCTCCAGCTCGAAGCGCGCGCCCATCTGCTCCAGGCCCTTGAGATGCTGATCCACGGGGCGCGCGCCGATGGCGCAGCCGCCGGGCAGAGCCACGCGGGCCCGGCCGATGCGCGCCAGGAGCGGCCCCAGGCAGAGCACCGAAGCCCGCATGGTGCTGACCAGCTCATAGGGAGCCTCGGGCAAGAGCGTGCCGGGCGTGATGCAGGCTTTTCCGTCCGCGTATTCGCAGGCGCAGCCCAGCATCTGCAAAAGCTTCAGCGTGGTATGGATGTCGCGCAGATCCGGCACGTTGCTGAATGTGACGGAATCCGACGCCAGAATGGCGGCAAACAATATGGGCAGGGCCGCGTTTTTGGAGCCGCTGACCTCAATGCTGCCGGTAAGCGGTATGCCGCCGTCAATGACCAGTTTGTCCATATGTCCTCGGGGCATGGTTGCCGACGCGCGACCGGGAACGCCGGTTGCCGGGCCGTGCAAGGCCGTGAGAATGACGGGGAGCGGAATACGCTCGCGCGCCTGCCGCGAAGTCACTGCGGCTTGCGGCAGGCTCATTGCGCGGCATATCCGCAAAAACCGCGCATAAAAGCAAGGTTTTCAAAGATAACCTGCCCAAGATTCGGGAGACGACGTTTTGTAGCTTTTTTTCCAGATAAAATCCAGAGTCGCAAACGGCAAAAATCGCTTGCCAAAAAAAACGCCTCTGCGTATAACAGCCTTCCCGTGGCGGAAGTAGCTCAGTTGGTAGAGCACCTGGTTGTGGCCCAGGTGGCCGTGGGTTCAAGTCCCATCTTTCGCCCCAGAGAGTTCCCCGCGCCTGAATTTCATTCCGGCGCGGTTTTTTGCGCCTCGCGGCCAGGCAAACCGGCCGTTCGGCAGTGTTGGGGCCTCAAGGCAGTATCAGGGCTGACGCATCTAAATAGGAGAGCGTTTTGCCAGAGCGGTTTGCTGTTGAAAACGGCAAGAGCTCTGGCGGCCGCGGGAGCGGACGCCCGCGCCGGATGAGCCTGAAAACCACGCTTTTCAGGCGCTTGTCCCGCTTGCGGGGCTTGTCCCGCTTGCGGGGAAATGATGGCAGCGCCGCTTTTGAAATTGAATAATTTCAAAAGCAAAATGCTCTAAGTGTAGTAATTTCGCCATGTTATCATAAACGCTGGTAAGAGCCGCTTCGGCGGCGGAGCCGCACTTCGCTCCCACGAAGCCTGCGGCTTCGGGCGATGCTGCCGCATCGTGCGCGGCAGCCTTGAAGGCATTCTTGGCCCGGCTTGCCAAGCGCCGGAGTTTTGCGTAAGAGCAAAACCCACGGAGCGTGGCGCAGCTTGGTAGCGCACCTGCTTTGGGAGCAGGGGGCCGTCGGTTCAAATCCGACCGCTCCGACCACGGTTCAGCAGGCACTTACGGATTCTCTGCGAGTGCCTTTTATAGGGCCGCAGGAAAGATGAGAATGGCGCCAGGAGCGAACCGTGCTTGACCGATGGGCGACTTTTCTTTGACTGACGCCGTCCCGATGGTTGACCGCCTGGCGATGGGGCTGCAAAAAAAGGTTTGAGAACGGGAGGCCGATTTCTGGCCTCTACCGCATAAGAAATGAGAACGAAAGAAGCCTCGGCCAGCGTCAAATCATGCGCTCACCGAGGCTAATTTTTTTGAGGGTATTAGAGCAGATTACCTTTGACTTTTTATGAAAGTCAAAGGTGGCATTCAGGCGAAAAACGCGGTTTTCGCCTGAATGTACGCCGCGTTGCGGCGGCTGCCGCTTTCGCGTCAGCAGAGCATTTTCAAAGAGAAAACGCTCTAACCTTGCAGAGGGTATTGCCAAAGTAATGTTTGCTTCCTGCCAAAGCCAGATTCCATGCGGCTCGGAAGTAGCGAAAACATTCAAAAGTTAACACTCTCACCTTGCAGTGCACTGGAGGCGCGTATCCGCGGCACTCCGGGGAGTTCGGCCATGAGAACGCTTTCACAGGCGCAAAAGATTCTCCGTTTTCTGGAGGCGCATCCCGGGCAATCCTTTACCGCCCGGCAAATAGCCACGTTTCTGATCACCGAATACCCGGCCGAATACGCGCGCAAACGCAGAAACCCCCGCTTTGCGGACGACAAGGCCTTTCTCTCGCAGATCATTGCCGAAATCGGCTCGCAAAAAGATACGCTGATCCGCGGCAATCCCGCGTTGACCTGGCAGGACAGGCCAAAGCCGCGTCGCTACTGCATTCCTCTCCCGGTCGAAACCTCCACGGAACAAGCCTGTTCCGCCGAGGTGGCGGCCAATGCCGAGCAGCCCGGGGACGCCGCGTTGCAGGAGCAGGCGCTCTATCCGCTGCTCATCAGCTATCTTTCATCGGAACTGCGTCTGTATTCTCTGCGTATTCGGGAAAGCTGCTCGCACAATGCGCGGGGCGCGGGCGGCAATCAGTGGCTGCATCCCGATGTGGCAGCCATGGAGCCTGTGGATGAAAAATGGAACAAATATACCCGCCAGTGCGTCAAGCTCAACGGCAGCACCAGCGTGCGGCTGTGGTCCTTTGAAGTCAAGAAAACGCTGACCCTGGGCAACGTCCGCAAGTGCTTTTTCCAGGCTGTCAGCAATTCGTCATGGGCGCATGAGGGCTATCTGGTCGCCACCGGCATCGCCGAGGAACGCGTGGAACAGGAATTGCGCATGCTTTCCTCCCTGCACGGCATCGGCGTGATCCTGCTTGATCCCGAAAATCCCTCGGAGAGCGAAATTTTGCTTCCGGCGCGCCGCCGCATTGATGCCGACTGGCAGTCCATTGACCGCCTTGTTACAGAAAACAGCGACTTTCAGGAATACATGGAGCTTGTCTCCGCCTATCTGCAGACAGAAAGATTGCGGGCAAGAGATTGGAACAGATAACGGCCCAACCGCGCGCCGCCGCTCTTCCGCGCTGCCTCCTGGCCTGAAAATGCGCCGGGCCGGGGGCAGACCCGGATGTGCACGGTTGCGCTATTGGGGATGATCGCGATTTTCCCGCGCCTTGACATGCACAAGGCATTTCACAACCATAAGGAACCTCTTTGCCGTTGAAGGAATACTTATGAGCCACGATCTTTCCTGTTTCAAGGCCTATGACATCCGGGGCCGCGTGCCGGAGGCGCTCGACGCGGGCCTTGCCCGCGCCCTGGGCCAGGCTTTTGCGGAACTTTTCAAGGCACGCGAGGTAGTCATGGGGCGCGACGCGCGGCTCAGCGGCCCGCTTCTGCGCGACGCGCTGGCCGCCGGGCTGGCCGCCGCGGGCGCGCGCGTCACGGACCTGGGAATCTGCGGCACCGAGGAAATCTACTATGCCGCGGCCCGGCAAAATTTTGACGGCGGGATCATGATCACCGGCAGTCACAACCCGGCGGACGAAAACGGCTTCAAGCTGGTACGCGCCGGGGCCGTGCCCCTGAGCGGCGATTCCGGCCTGCCCGGGCTCAAAGCCCGCGTTGCGCAGCTTTTGGGCGAAAGCGGCCCTGCCGGGGCGGATGCGACCGCCGCGGCCGCCCCCAAGAGTCCCCGGCAGAGCGCCGAGGCGCCTTCTGTCAGGCAGGCCTCCTTTCGGTCGGCATACGTTCACTGGTTGCGGGAATACAGCCGCGCGACGCACGCCGCGCCGCTGAAAATCCTGGCCGACGCGGGCAACGGCTGCGCCGGGCTCGTGCTGCGCGAGCTCGCGCCCGCCCTGCCTTTTGACCTTGTTTTCCGGAACATGCAGCCGGACGGGCATTTTCCCAACGGCGTGCCCAATCCCCTGTTGCCGGAAAAACGCCGGGCCACGGCCGAGGCCGTGCGCGCCGTGGGCGCGGATCTGGGCCTGGCCTGGGACGGCGATTTCGACCGCTGTTTTTTTTATGACGAGGCGGGCAACTTCATCGAAGGCTATTACCTCATCGGCCTGCTGGCCAAGGAATTGCTCGCGCGCTTTCCGGGCGGCAAAATCGTCCATGACACGCGCGTCTACTGGAACACGCGCGACGTGGCGCTGGCCGCAGGCGGCACGCCGGTCATGGGCAAGACCGGGCATGCCTTCATGAAGGAACGCATGCGCGCCGAGGATGCCGTTTACGGCGGCGAAATGAGCGCGCATCACTACTTCCGCGACTTTGCCTACTGCGATTCCGGCATGCTGCCCTGGCTGCTGGTCACGGCCCTGCTCGGCCGCACAGGCACAACGCTCTCCGAGCTCACGGCCGAGCGCATGGCCGCCTATCCCTGCAGCGGCGAGATCAACCGCCGGGTATCCGACGCCCCGGGCCTGATGGCCAGGGTGCGCGCCCGCTACGCGGCCAGGGCGCTGCACGAGGATCATCTGGACGGCGTGAATCTGGAATTTCCCCAGTGGCGCTTCAATCTGCGCATGTCCAATACCGAACCCCTGCTGCGCCTGAATGTGGAAACGCGCGGCAACCGCGCCCTGCTGGAAGACAAGACCGCCGAGCTCCTGGAGTTTCTGGACGCAGAAGGCCAATCGGCCTGAACGCCTGCGCCTGTCTCTGCTGTCGCCATCCGTAAGGCGGCACAGCCGCCAACGGCTGACGCACGGGCGGGCATGGCTTCGCCCTGCCAGAGTGTTGAGCTGCTTTCATGAGCAAAACGCTCTGGAAGAGGCGAAGAGGAAAAGGGTCGATTTTTTTACCTGCGCCAAAAAGTACTGTAAAAGTAAGGAACACGTTGCGGGATTCGGGCGCGGCTCAGCCCGCCGGGGCGTCGGGCAGGTTGAAAAAGCGCCGCGCATTGTCCCCGCAGCTTTGCCAGAGGTCTTCGGGGCTCATGTGGCGCGCCGCTGCCACGGCCCGGGCAGTGAACACGCTCAGGGCGGGCTCATTGCGTTTGCCGCGCCAGGGTACGGGCGCGAGATAGGGGCAGTCTGTCTCCAGCAGCAGGCGATCCGCCGGGATCAGGGCCACGGCGCGGCGCAGATCCTCATTGGCAGGATAGGTCACGGGCCCGGGCACGGAAATATGCCAGCCGTTATGCAGGATGCGGCGGGCCGTCGCGCTGCCGCCGCCAAAGCAATGCCAGAGCAGCGGGTAGCCAGCAAAGCCGCGTGATTCCAGGATCATAAGGCATTCATCCTCAGCCTCGCGGCAATGGATGACCACCGGCTTGCCCAGTTCACGCGCCATGTCCAGTTGCGCGGCAAAAGCCCTGAACTGGATCTCCCTGGGGCAATCCTGCCAATGAAAATCCAGACCGATCTCGCCCACGGCGCGCAGACGCGGCTCGACCGCAAAAGCCGCGCGCATGGCCGCAAGACTGGCGGGTGTGCAACGCTGCCCCTCGCACGGATGGATGCCCAGCAAAAAAAAGACCTCTGGATGCGCGTCAAAAAAGGACCGTCGCGCTGCGAACTCCTCAGGCCCCAGGAAGACGTTGCCCACCTGACGCAGCCCGGCAGCGCGGGCGCGCGCCAGAACCATCTCCCGATCCGAATCAAATTCCGGGCCGTCCAGATGGGCATGACTGTCCACGCCGACGAGGGGCAGCGCCAGAGTCAGGGGATCGATGCGCTCCACTTTCTTGTGTCCCATGAGTAACCTCGCGAGGAAAGATAGCAACCACGCGGGGGCTGCGCAAGAGCGCCGAAGGGTGCCTGCCCGCGAACGGAGGGATTCGCCTTTGAGATGATTTTTTGAAAAAATTCATTGCAATTTTACATGATTGAGAAAGGAATTTCACTCTCACAGTAAATCCTTCGGCGCGCCTGAGACATTGCCAGCGGAAAGCAGTTGGACTAACATGCCCCACGTTCGGGCTGACGTATTCAATGCCCGGGCGAAAATAGCCACATCTTCAAGATGCCGGGATTGCACCGGCCATGTCCGGCTCCAGCGTAGAGCATTTTCTCTTTGAAAATGCTCTGCTGACGCGAAAGCGGCAGCCGCCGCAACGCGGCGTACATTCAGGCGAAAACCGCGTTTTTCGCCTGAATGCCACCTTTGACTTTCATAAAAAGTCAAAGGTAATCTGCTCTAGTATCGGGGGAAACATGCATCTGCGTAAACGGGTTCTGGTCACCGGCGGTTCCGGCTTTCTGGGGTCGCATCTGTGCGGACGACTGCTTGACATGGGCCATGAGGTGCTCTGCGTGGACAATTTCTTTTCCAGCGCGCGGGCCAATGTGGAAGAGTTCATGGACCACAGGCGTTTTGAACTGATCCGCCATGACGTCACGTTTCCACTCTATGTGGAAGTGGACGAAATTTACAACCTCGCCTGCCCTGCCTCGCCCGTGCACTACCAGCATGATCCCGTGCAGACCATAAAAACCTGCGTGCATGGGGCCATTAATATGCTCGGCCTGGCCAAGCGGCTGGGGGCGCGCATTTATCAGGCTTCCACCAGCGAAGTGTACGGAGACCCGGAAGTGCACCCGCAAACCGAGGACTACTGGGGCCATGTGAACCCCAACGGCATCCGCTCCTGCTACGATGAAGGCAAGCGTTGCGCCGAAGCCCTCTTTTTCGCCTACCAAAGACAGGGCGGTCTGCCCATTAAAGTGGGGCGCATTTTCAATACCTACGGCCCCAAGATGCATCCCAACGACGGGCGCGTGGTTTCCAACTTCATCATTCAGGCGCTTAAAAACGAGCCGATCACCATTTGCGGCGACGGCAGCCAGACCCGCTCCTTCTGCTATGTGGATGATCTTGTGGAGTGCATGTTGCGCTTCATGGCCTCGCCCGACGATTTTACGGGCCCCATGAACATGGGCAATCCCGGCGAGTTCACC
Organism: Desulfovibrio sp. ZJ200; assembly: GCF_011039095.1. Classification (NCBI taxonomy): domain Bacteria; kingdom Pseudomonadati; phylum Thermodesulfobacteriota; class Desulfovibrionia; order Desulfovibrionales; family Desulfovibrionaceae; genus Desulfovibrio; species Desulfovibrio sp. ZJ200. Next base: position 39,308 of record NZ_JAAKEH010000008.1, read on the forward strand.
ATCAGAGAACTGGCGGAAAAGGTGGTGGCGTTGACAGGCAGCAGCTCGCCCATCAGCCATGTGCCCTTGCCCGGCGACGACCCCAGACAACGGCGGCCCGACATCACGCTGGCCCGCGAAAGGCTGGGCTGGGAGCCCCAGGTGTCGCTGGAGGAAGGGCTCAAAAAAACCATTGCCTATTTTGAAGGCCAGCTGGCGGCCGGGCTGGCCTGACCGGCATCGGGCGCAGCGAACGCCCGCGGAGCCCGAAAAAATTTGAACCGGCGCGCGGCGCGCCCCTGCGCCCGGTTCCCGCCGCCTGGCGGGAAGCCTGCCGCGGCCTTGATCGCTTCACAGAAAAAAATTTTTTCTGTCCCGAAAAAGTTTAACATGGTGATTTTATAAGAAAAAGAAATTTTCAGCCGTTTCTGGCCCCCTAAAGAGTAAAAATTTTTGCACGAATAGACTTGCAATGCGGGCGGCGCTTCTATATAGTCTGCTCGCGACGGGAAACCGCCTCCAAGGTGTTCACAAAGACAAATCGTCCCCGCCAGGGGGCAAAAGAAAGGAAGGTTAACCATGAAAAAGATCGCTACTCTTCTGTTGGCGGCCGGCCTGGTGTTCGGCGCGTCCACAGGCGCCAGCGCCATTGACTTCAAAGCCAAAGGCCAGTGGATCATGAGTTTTGACTACGGTCAGAATGGCGGCTTCACCGGCGGCAACGGCATGACCGGTTTTAACCAGGCCACCAGACGCGGCAGCAATGAGGACGAGTTTGAGGCCCGCCAGCGCGTGCGCCTGCAGTTGGACGCCGTGGCTTCCGAAGCCCTGTCCGGCACGGTCTACTTTGAAATCGGCGACCAGATCTGGGGCCAGGCCGGCGATAACAAGGGCGGCGCGCTGGGCGCGGACGGCAATAATGTCATTGAGGTGAAAAGAGCCTACATCGACTGGATGGTGCCCCAGACCGACCTGAAGGTGCGCATGGGCATCCAGGGCATTGCCCTGCCCAGCTTCACCACGGGCAGCAATGTGATGAATGACGACGTGGCCGGCGTGGTTCTCAGCTACAAGTTCAACGACAACGTGGCCCTGACCGCCCTGTGGGCCCGCCCCTTCAATGACAACTTCGGTGGCTGGAACAACAACGGTGTGACTGAAGACAGGAATTACATGGACAACGTGGACATGTTCAGCCTGATTCTGCCCCTGACCTTTGAAGGCGTGAAAGTGACCCCCTGGGCCATGTACGCGGGCATCGGCCCCAATGCCTTCCGCAGCAACAACGATTACTTCGGCAGTACGCCTGGCGCGTCTTCCCAGTATTACAGAGCCGGCATGGTTCCGGCGGGCGGCGCCCTGCACAAGGACGGTACGCCCGTGACCGGTAAGAAGCTGTCCTCCTACGGCGATGCCTGGTGGGCCGGCCTGACCGGCGAAGTGACCGCCTGGGACCCCTTCCGTCTGGCCTGGGATTTCAACTATGGCGGCGTGCAGTATGACGACAGCCATTGGAACCGTCAGGGCTGGCTGGCCTCTCTGCTCTTCGAGTACAAGCTGGATTGGGGTATTCCCGGTCTGTACGGCTGGTACGCCTCCGGCGACGACGACGATCCGTCCAACGGCTCCGAGCGTATGCCCAGCGTGAGCACCGGCAACAACAACAACGGCTTCTCCAACTTTGCCTTCAACGGCAACCCCTACATCGCCCGGGATGCCATTCTCAGCTACAATATGACCGGGACCTGGGGCATCGGCGCGCGCGTGAAAGATGTGAGCTTTGTGGAAGACCTCAAACACACCCTGCGCGTGAACTACATCGGCGGCACCAATGATCCCAAGATGGCCAAGTACATTGTGGGCAGGGGCTATGAGGGCTTCGCCCCGACCGGACGCGGCATCGTCGGTCCCAACATGCAGGCTGTAGGCATGGACCCGCTGTATATGACCACGGATGACAGCGCCCTGGAAATCGGCCTGACCAACACCTACCAGATGTACGAAAACTTCACCGTGATGCTGGACGCCGCCTACCTGGCCACCTGGCTGGATAACTCCAAATCCGTGTGGGGCCACAGCGAGATGAACGGTCGCAGCGACCAGGTACGCGATCCCTGGAACGTCAACCTGAGCTTCGTGTACTCCTTCTAAAAGAGCGCACGCGCAGCAAGATCTATGAAAAAGGGGGGCCGAAAGGCTCCCCTTTTTCTGTGCCTCTGCATCAGGGCAGCTTCAGTCCGGAGCGTTTTGCGCATGAAAGGAGCAAAATGCTCCAGTGTCAGCCCTGCCCTGTGCGCCAGTCTGTATTGGCAAACGCAAAAAACGTGCTTATAGCTTGGAGAGTCCTTCACCTGAACCCTTCCGCCATGCAAAAACCCGATTCTGCCACCATTCCCCAGGCTCCCGGGGTTTACCTGTACAAGGACGACCGGGGCCGGGTCATCTATGTGGGCAAGGCCCGCATTCTGCGGCGGCGCGTGCTTTCCTATTTCCGGCCGGAGGGCCTGCCCGCCAAGACCCGGGCCATGCTGGCCCATGCCGCAAGCCTGGAGTATCTGACCACCACCAGCGAAAAAGAAGCCCTGCTTCTGGAAGCGAGCCTGATCAAAAAATATCGCCCGCATTACAATATTGTGCTGCGCGACGACAAGCAATATGTGCTCTTCCGGCTCAATCTCAAGCATCCCTTTCCGCGGCTGGAAACCGTGCGCCGCGCCCGCCGCGACGGCGCGCGCTATTTCGGGCCCTTCACCTCGGCCCTGGCCGCGCGCGAGACCTGGAAGATCCTCCACCGCGCTTTTGCCTTGCGCCGCTGCTCGGATCGGGCCATGAAAAACCGGGTGCGGCCCTGCCTCTATCATTTTATGGGCCAGTGCCCGGCCCCGTGCATGGGGCTGATCACCCCGCAGGCCTATCATGAGGCCGTGCATAAAGTCTGCGAATTGCTGCAGGGGCGCGCCGTGCCCTTGTTGCGCGAGCTGCGCGCGGAAATGGATCAGGCCGCTGAGGAGCTGGAATTTGAAAAAGCCGCCATTCTCCGCGACCAGATTCGGGCCGTGGAGTGCACGGTGGAGCGCCAGGCCGCGGTCTTGCCGGGTGGCGGCGATATGGACGCCATAGGCCTGTTCCCTGCGGGCAAGGGCCTTGCCCTGGGCATTGTCTTTGTGCGTAACGGCGCGGTTACCGACGGTCGGGCCTTTTACTGGCCGGGGCTGAGCTTTGAGGACGCGCCCGAGCTGCTCTGGTCCTTTGTGAGCCAGTATTACAGTCAGGCCACGCCTCCGCCGCGCGTGCTTTTGCCCTGGCTGCCGCCGGATCTGGATTCCGGCCTTGACGACAACGCCGACAGCGAGGCGCAAGAGCCGGCGCAGGCGGCGCGCCACGGGCAGGATCTGCCCGCCGCGCCGGATCGCGTGGAGGAGGCCGCGCAGGCGGCAAATGGCGCTTTGCTCTCCGGGCGCGAGCTTTTGGAGCAGACTTTGGCGGATCGCCGGGGCGGGCCGGTGCGTATTGTGCCGCCGCAACATGCCGCGGACAACCGCTTGATCGACATTGCCCAGTCCAATGCCCGCGAAGAGGCGCGCCGATGCCAAAACCAGGATGAGCTTTCCATTCTGGAGCGTCTGGCCGCCGCCCTGCGCCTTCCGGCCGCGCCGCGGCGCATTGAATGTGTAGACGTTTCACATACCGGGGGCCGCCAGACCAGGGTCGGCCTGGTCGTCTTTGAAGACGACCGCCCAAGCCGGTCGCAGTATCGGGCCTTTGCCATGCCGGACAGCGGCGACGATTACGCCACCCTGCATGGCTGGATTGCGCGGCGGCTGGAAAGCGGCCCGCCCTGGCCGGATTTGCTGCTCATTGACGGCGGTCGGGCGCAACTGGCTGTGATTCAGCGGGCCTTGGCCGAGGCCGGGCAGGAAGGTCTCTTCAGCCTGGCGGCCATTGCCAAGGCCCGGGACGAGCACGGGCAGGCCGATCGCCGCGCAGGCAATGTGGCTGACAGGATTTTCGTGCCGGGGCGCGCCAATCCGCTGCCCTTGCGCGAAGGTGGCCCGGAATTGCTGTTTTTGCAGAATGTGCGCGACGCCACGCACCGCTTCGCCATCGGCCGCCACCGCCGGGCGCGCAGCGGCGCCGCGCTTTCCGGCGAGCTCATGCGTCTGCCCGGCATCGGCCCGGCCACGGCGCGCATGCTCTGGGAGAAATTCGAGAGCGTGGAGGCTATGCGCGCCGCCACGCTGGCGGATCTGCGCTCTCTGCCCGGCATCGGCAAGGCCAGGGCGGCCATCTTGCTGGAAAAGCTCAAGAATCTGAGCTAGAGCATTTTCTCTTTGAAAATGCTCTAGCGCCTGTTCGGAACCTGCCATGATCCCCGGTATGAGGGCACGCGCGGCATACCGGGGATCGACTTGATCGGCGCGGCGCACCGGGCGTGAAGCGCCACGGAGAGCATTTTCCCATTGCAATCAGGCAAGGGTCGCCGCAATCCACGCCGCCTGGAACGCGGCGCAGGCGCAAGTTCCCGGCATTGGGCGTATATTCTCTTCTGCTGCGCATGGCGCGGGAGGAAAACGGCATGGCGAATTTTTTGTATCTTTCGGATGTATTCTGCCCGTGGTGCTATGGTTTCGGGCCTGTGCTCGAGCGATTGTGCGCGGAGCACCCGGATCTTCCTGTGCGCGTGCTTGGCGGGAATCTTGTGCCCGAACCTGTGAGCCTCGCGCAACTACAGGAAGATTCTCCCCGGTTGCGGGATTTTTTTATCCGCCTGGAAAAAACCACGGGCAGGCCAGTGAGCGCGTTTTTGCGCCTTTTGGAACACAGGCCGGGCCTCTGCCTGAACTCCACGGCAATCTCCCTGTCTCTGGCGGCCCTGAAGCGCCTTGTGCCGGGTCAGGCTCTGCCGCAGATGGAAGCTTTTCAGGAGTCCCTCTACGGTCGGGGCGAGGATGTGCTTTCCCGTTCCGTGCAGCATGCGCTGGCGGCGCGCTGGAATGTGCGCGCCGCGGACTTTGATCAGGCTCTGGCCCAGGACGCCACGCAAGAGCAGGCCCGCTGCGAGGCACAGGAAGCCGCCGCGCTGATGGGCGAATTGCGCCTCTATCCCACGCTTTTTTTGGAGCAGGGCCAAAAGCGGCTGCTGCTGGCCCGCGGCTATGTGCCCTATGCCATGGTGAAGAAGGCGCTGGCCGCCGCTCTGGCGGGTACAAGCGACCAGGCGGCGCAAGGCCGGCCTGGCGGCCCGTATGACGGCATCCGTGAGGGGGGGCAACACTCCGGGCGCTGATTTCTGTTGCCCCCAGACTTGCCCCAAAAGTGGTGGATGTCAATCTGCCCGAAACGGCCTCTCTGGAGGAGGTATCCGGAAAACAGCGAAGTCCCGCAAGGCTTTTCACACCTTGCGGGACTTCGCTGTTTCTGAAAATGGTGGGCCCACCAGGACTTGAACCTGGGACCTGCCGGTTATGAGCCGGAGGCTCTACCAACTGAGCTATAGGCCCGGAACGGAAAGCATAGCGTCAAGGCCGCCGTGTCGTCAAGGCGAGCGGGGCCCGGATTCAGGGTTGACGCATCTTCTGCGGCAGCCGGAGGCAGTTCCGCGGTTGGCGGCGGCTTTCATACACGCATGACGATCAGCGTCGGCTCCCTGGGCCATGATCCGGATGGGCCGATCCGTCCGGGCCCATGCGGAAGCAGCCGACGCTACATGGCCGAGCCGGTTTCCAAAAGGGCGATTTGATCGTCCATGGCTTGTTTCAGCGGGCCGGGCAGCCCCATGATTTCCACGTTCAAAAAGCCGCGCACAATGGTGGAGGCAGCTTCGTCCTCGTCCAGACCGCGCGCCATGAGGTATTCGATTTCCTCCTGGGCGATTTTGCCCACTGCGGCCTCGTGCGAAAGCTCCACGCCGTCCTGGTTGCTGTTCAGCTCAGGAATGGCGTGGATGCGGCCCCCGCCCATGATCAGGCCCTTGCATTCCAGATGCCCCCTGGCCGGGGCCGCGGCAGCGCCGATGTAGCCCCGGTTGATCACCGTGCCGCCCGTGGTCAGCACGCGGGAGATGATTTCGCCGCGCGTGCCCGGGGCATTGAGCTCAATGCGGTTGCCGCAGTCCACATGGGAACCCGTGGGAGCCACGATCACGGAATTGAAGCGGGCCACGGCCCCCTCGCCGCTGAGTTCCATGCGCGGGTACATCTGCAGATCGCCCACCGGCCTGAGCAGAATGTAGTTGTTCTGGAACTCGCCCCCGGCTTCCACGCGCCCGGCCGAGCGCGGGCGCACGGTGGTGGTCTCGCTCCAGTTGTGGATCATGGTGAAGGTCAGCTTGCCGCCTTTTTCCACATAATATTCGGTAATGCCCAGATGGGCGGAGTCGCGGGCCTCGTGCGCCGTGGCGCAGCCGCCCAGGATGTGCAGCTCCGCGTCTTCCTCCACAATCACGATATTGTGGATGCTCTGGCCCGCGCCCTGGCCCTTGATGAACATGCAGGACTGCACGGGCTCGGTCAGTTTGACGCCCTTGCGCGCCCGCACGAAATAGCCGCCGTTAAGGCGATCATGGGCCATGCGGGTGAAGTCGTCCTTGCCCGGATCAAGCAACTGCCAGTAGTGGCGCGGCAGCCCGTCGTACTTTTCGAGGGCCGCCCGGATGTCCATGAGCTCCAGGCCGTCCCGGCGGGTCTGGCAGTGCACGCCCGCGTGGTTGAGCTGCATGAACGCGCCGCTGACCCGGCGGTCCGTAACGTCGATGCCCGCCAGAACCAGGCGCTCGCGATCCTCGCGCGGCATGCGGGTCAGATCCTCGATGGGCGCGGCGTTTTCGCCGCCGCTGAAAGAAAAGCGGGAAAGATCCACGGTGCTCATGCCAGGGGCGCCTCCGCGATTGTGCCGTACATCTCGCCGGTCAGGCAGCGCAGGCATTCCTGATAGCCGTGATGGGCAATGTGATCGAGAATTTCGCGCGGCCGGGCCTCACAGCAGAGCTTGCCGTGGTACATGACCTGACCGCGGTGGGCATTGACGTATTCCAGAATATGGCCGGTGTGGGTGATGATCAGACCGCTGGTGGAGCGTTTCTGCTCCCGCTGGCGCAGCGTGGCGCTACAGCCGTGGGGCATGCCGTCCAGCAGGCAGCGCACGGTTTTGCCCACCAGGGCCATGTTTTCCAGATCCACGCCGGATTCGGGCTCGTCAAAGAGCAGCAGATCCGGCTTTTGGGCCATGAGCTGCAAGAGTTCCGAGCGCTTGATCTCGCCGCCGGAAAAGCCTGCGTTGACGTCGCGATCCAGAAATTGATCAAAGTGCACCTTGCGGGCCATGTCCGGGATGTTCATCTCCCGGCCGCGGCCGCACAGCTCCACCAGCTTGCCCGTGGGCAGGCCGTGGATGGTGGGCGGCCGCTGAAAGGACATGCCGATGCCCAGGCGGGCCCGCTCGTGCATGGGCGCGCGGGTGATGTCCGTGCCTTTGTAGATAATGCGCCCCTGCGTCACCTCATAGCCGGAAACGCCCATGATGGTCAGCAGCAGCGTGGTTTTGCCCGAGCCGTTGGGCCCGAAAAGGATGAACGTCTCGCCCGGCCTGATGTGCAGGTCAATGCCCTTGAGCACCGGCGTGCCCTGGATCGAGACATGCAGATCGCGGATTTCAAGCATTATGATCCCCGTTTTCCCCGAGATATTCCAGCACGTCGGCGTGGACGTGCTCCAGAATGTGCGTCAGCGTGGAAATGCACTCGTCGCCCACGGCCTTGCCCAGCAGAGTGACGATAAAGGCGGCGCGCTTGGCGTTGAGCAGGGCTTCATGCCCGGGCTCCGCGCCGGGGGGCGTTGCCCGGATGGCCTCGCTGAAGGCCGCAAGCTCCTCCTCGCCGAGATGCTTGATGGGCTGGGGCTCATTATCGAGATAAACCACGCCGTCCAGCAGCTTGAGCATGACCGGCTTGCCGTGCATAACGGCAATGCACACTTCCATAGTTTTCCCCTTGGTGATGGCGATAGCGGCATAGTGGCAAACTTGCCCGGCCCTGTCCAGTCCTGTTCGACCCTGTCCCGGGGCTGGCCCCAGGCTCTCATCAAGACGGCTCTTGCAGGCGGCGCGGGCTTTGGCTAGCATGGGCAACGGAGGCCCCTATGTATGTGATCACCGGCGGCGCGGGCTTTATCGGCAGCGCCCTGCTCTGGCAGTTGAACCGCATGGACATGGACGAGATCGTGGTGGTGGACAACCTCGGAGCCACGGAGAAGTGGCGCAATCTGGTCAAACGCCGCTATGTGGAGTACCTGCACCGGGATCGTTTTTACGAGCTGATCCGGCGCGACGCGCTGCCCTGGAAGATCACGGCCGTGGTCCATCTCGGAGCCTGCTCCTCCACCACGGAGCGCGACGCGGATTTTCTGATGGAAAACAACTTCCATTACAGCCGGGATCTCTGCCGTTATGCTCTGGACAAGGGCGCGCGCTTCATCAACGCCAGCTCGGCCGCCACTTACGGTGACGGCTCCCTGGGCTTCAGCGACGATCCCGCCCTGATCCCCCGGCTCAGGCCCCTGAATATGTATGGCTATTCCAAGCAATTGCTCGATCTCTGGCTGTTGCGCGAAAAACTGCACAGCGAAGTGGTCAGCCTCAAGTTTTTCAATGTCTACGGCCCCAACGAGTACCACAAGGGCTCCATGCAGAGCGTGGCGGTCAAGGCCCAGCGCCAGATCGCGGCCCAGGGCAAACTCTCGCTCTTCAAATCGTGCGTGCCCGGACTGGCAGACGGCGAGCAGAAGCGGGACTTTGTCTACGTCAAGGATTGCACGGCGCTGCTGGCCTGGCTGCTGGAGCGCAAGGACGTCTGCGGCATTCATAACGTGGGCGCCGGGAGGGCGCGCAGTTTCAACGAGCTGGGCCGGGCCGTGTTTGCGGCCCTGGGCCGGGAGTGCCGCATCGAATATCTGGAGATGCCCGCAAACCTGCGTGGCAAGTATCAGAATTACACCTGCGCCGAGATGGGCTGGCTCACGCGCGTGGACTGCCCCCTGGATTTCACCTCCCTGGAGGAAGGCGTGGCGGACTATGTGCGCAATTACCTGGAAACGAGCGATCCGTACCTTTGAGCCATTGCACTTTGAAGTTACCCTCGTCGTTTCAGGAAATCCAATTATGCCTGGTTAGCATGTAATTTCATCATGTTAAAGCGTTTTGCTCATTTCATTGACAAACCGCTCTCAAACATCATTTGCTTGCGACTCTCGCGGCGAGTTCGCCCGGCGCATGTCACAGCCGTTGCAGCTCCCTGCAAATCCGTAAAAACAGAACGCCGACAGGCACATGTACGTCGGCGCTGCTTCCCCGGGAAGAGATTTTCCGGCCCAGGCACCCGCCGGGGCCGGAAAATCGTGTGGGGAGGGGAGTATGCAAAGGCTGCCGAAAAACCGGGCACATGCGCGCCCGGTCCTTTTCAGGCGGCCATGGTGTCGAAAAGTTCCTTGGCGTTGCTGTTGGCCGGATTGGCTCCGAGCACGGATTCCAGGTGCTCGCGGGCTTCATCGCCGCGGCCCAGGTAGATCAGGCAACCGGCCAGAGTGACGCGCACTGCTTCCGTTTCCACGCCGGTTTCCAGGGCGGCCGTCAGATAGGGCAGCACTTTTTCCACGCAGCCCACCTGATAGGATTCGCGCACCAGGCAGTTGAGCGCCACCATGTTTTCCGCCGTTTTGTCCAGAGCGCGCGCAAAGTAGCCGAAAGCGTCCTCATGCTTGCCCTGCTCCATGTAAACCAGGCCGATGCCGCAGAGGGCCTTGTCGGTTTCTTCCACAGCCGCGGCTTTTTGGTAAAGCACCAGGGCCTTGTCCAGTTCCGAGCGCTGCACGGCCACGGTGGCCAGGCCCATATAGGGCGCGGCGCTCTGGGCGTTATTGGCGGCGGCCTTGCGGTAGTATTCCTCGGCTTTGTCAAAATCGCCCATAAACAAATAGCATTCGCCCAATTCCTTATTGATTTCGTAATCCAGCTGATTGTCCATGGTTTCCTCCCCATTGAGGCTGTTTTCACGCGGACGCTGTATGCGTCTGTGGCTTGTGCCTCCCCTTATGCAGTGCTTGTGCCAAAAGAAAAAAAGTAAATAAAATCAATGATATTTTTTTCTAAAAAAACTCTTGCAAGAAGTCCTTTTCTGTATCGGGCAGGCGAGTGCGCCAAAGACTTGGCAAAAAAAACGGGCCCGCGAGGCAGTTTTTGCCGCGCAGGCAATTTTTGCCGGCTTGCGCATGGGCAATGGCGCCCGGCAGGGCGCGCCGGATGCGCGCCCATGCGCCAGGCGCAGGCGAGTCTTCGAGCCGTACGGATGGCGACAGCAGGAGAAGGGCAGGCTGCCGCGCTATGCAGGCGAGGACAGGTGTAAAGATCTCGCGCCGCCGTGAACATTGATATGATGCAGCAGCACGCCCAGCACGCCTTCAATGTCCAACTGGGAGGTGTCGATGATCAGCGCGTCCGGGGCCGGGCGCAGAGGCGCAACGGCCCGGTTGCGATCCAGAGCGTCGCGCTGGCGGATCTGCTCGGTCAGCACTGTCAGTTCGGCCTGTTCGCCGCGATTTGCCAGATCGCGCAGGCGGCGCATGGCGCGCACTTCCGGCGCGGCGTCCAGAAAGAATTTGAAACGCGCATCCGGAAAGACCACGCTGCCCATGTCCCGGCCTTCGGCAACCAGGGGGGAGGCTTCGCCCATGGCGCGTTGCGCGGCCTTGAGCAGTTCACGCACCACCGGCACAGTGCCGATGCGCGCGGCCAGCATGCCCACCTCTTCGGTGCGCACTTCGCCGCGCACGGCCCTGCCGTTGCAGAACAATGCCGCGCTCCGGCCTTTGCCCGCAATGCTGAATGTCCATTCCTTGCAGCGCGCGCGCAATTCTTCTTCAGGCAGCAGCTCCGCGCCCGGGCCAAGTTTGAGGGCCAGGCAACGGAACATGGCCCCGGTGTCCAGATAGGCCAGATCCAGGCTTTCGGCCATGCGCCGGGCCAGAGTGGTTTTGCCGACCCCGGCCGGACCGTCCAGCGTCACCACAGGCAGGTTGCCGCTCATGCTTTTTCTCCATGCAGAATGTCGCGCATAGCGGCCAGAAATGCCGCGTTTTCATGTTCTTCTCCCACGCTGACGCGCAGATAATCCGGCAGATTGTAGCTTTTGAGCGGGCGGATGATAATGCCGCGCCGCAGCAGGGCCTCAAAGCAGCCTTCAGCCGGGCCCGCGCCCGCGGGCAGGCGAAAAAGGAGAAAATTGGCCGCGCTGGGCCAGACTGTGCAGCCCAGGGCCGTGAGCCCGGCTTGCAGAACGGCCCGGCCGTTGCGCACAGCGGCCAGAGTGGCCTCGCGAAAGGCCGTGTCGGCCAGGGCGGCCAGGCCCGCTTCTTCAGCCAGGATATTCACGGAAAAGGGCAGCCGCGCGCGCCAACAGCAGGCGGCCAGGGCGGGCGGCAGCACGCCGTAGCCCAGGCGCAGACCGGCCAGGCCGAAACTTTTGGAAAAGGTGCGCAGAAAGGCCGTATTGTCCGGCAGTTCGTTGGCGGCCAGCAGAGAGTGATCGGCCTCGTTTTCGGCAAAGTCCATATAGGCTTCGTCCACCACCAGCAGGCAGTGCGGGGCCAGTCGGGCCAGCCGCCGGGCCAGATCCCGCACGGCTTCGCGCGTCGGGCACCAGCCCGAAGGGTTGTCCGGCGTGGTCACAAAGACCAGGCGCGTGCTTGCATCCACCAGACCAAGCAGGGCGTCGAAATTGAAGGAAAAATCTTTTTCCAGCGGGCAGCGGCGCACTTCGACGCCGGAGATCCGGCCCTGAATGGGATATATGCTGAAGCAGGGCTCGAAGCAGGCCAGGGAGTGACGGCCGGGCGCCGCCAAAATGCGGATCAGGAGATCGATGATTTCATCCGAGCCGTTGCCCACGACCAGCCGGTTTGCATCCACACGGTGAAAGGCGGCCAGGGCCTTGATCAGCCTCGGGTTGCCGCCCTGTGGATAGCGAAAGGCCAGAGCCGCATGGCGGATAATGGCTTCCCGGACCAGGGGCGAGGCGCCCAGGGGATTTTCATTGCTGGCCATTTTAATGACCTGCGAAAGACCATAGTGATCCTGAATTTCCGCAATGGAACGTCCCGGCGCGTAGGGCTTGAGAGCCTCAATTTCCGGGCGCGCGCTGATCTCGGGCATAATCACCCCAAAAAAAGCCGCCGCTGGCGCGACGGCTTTTGCAGGCTTGATGTCTTTTGTGGAACGGCGTGCCGCGCTTTTGCCGCAGGGCGCAACGCCCGGGCCGACGCGCGGCGCATTGGGATCACTTATTCCGTCACGGGTGCCGTGGGGCGGATGGTCAGCACAGGCATATCGGCATTTTTGACCACCTTTTCAGCCACCGAGCCGAAGAGGATGCGGTCAATGCCCTTGCGGCCGTGGGTGCCCATCACCACGATGTCCACTTTTTCCTCATGGGCGCGGTTGAGAATCTCCTCGGCGGCGTAGCCGATCAAAACCTGGCCCCTGGCTTCCACGCCGGGGAAATTCTCGGCAACAAAGGCTTCCATGGATTTTTCCGCGCCGGTAACGATTTCGCCCACGAAATTTTCAATGGTGTTGGGCGGCACATGAAACCCCACATATTGGCTCAGCGAAGGGGCAGTGTACACCACAAGAACACTGGCTCCCAGAGCCTTGGCAAGCAGCGTGGCGTATTCGGCCACAGCCTTGCTGTGCTCGGAGAGATCCACCGCGCACAGAATCTTTTTGATTTCCTTCATGGCAGGCTCCTTTTCGCTGTGGGCTGCATTGTGTGACGGGGAGCTCCCGGCAGGGGCGGAAAAACCGCCGCCCTCGCCGAAGGCGCACGCGGTCAGACCGCATGTCTGTAGCTTTAACGTGTAGTAAAGCATAGGGTTTTTTGAGGGAATAGACAAGACCTTTTCCAAGGCATATATTCAGCGGCAAGGAAAAAAATTCCCCCCCGGTTCCGGGATGAAGCAATGAAAACAGAAAGTTAGCGGAATTTTATTCTGGCAAAGATTTTGCAAGTTATTGTGCGGAACGCCAACCCTGGAGGCGATATGAAGATCAACACCGAACAATTGGACGCCCTGCTGCGGCAGCAGGATCAGGCAGCCGGCGCGGTCCGCAAACAGCCCGGCAAGGGCGGCGGTTTTGCAGCCGCCCTGGCCGAGCAGCTTGAAATCAGCAGCGGCAGTGGCGCGCCCGCGGCGGCTCCGCTTCCGCCGGGCGCGCAGGCCGGGCTGATCAGCCAGATGCTGCTCGGCAATGTGGAAGAAACTCCCGCCCTCAATCCCGACGAGGATCTGCTGCGGGAGGCGTTCAACCAGGCTTCCGGCACGCTGGATTTGTGGGATTCCTATGTCGATGCGCTGGGCAAGCCCGCTGCCGGGGAATCCCTGCGCGAGGTCTATTCCCTGTTGCAGGGCATTGACGGCAAGGTGGCCGAGCTCAAACAGGGCACGGCCGGCGTGCGTGGCCAGAACCCCGGTTTCGATTCTCTGCTGAACGAGCTGGAAATCATGACCGCGACGGAAAAATTCAAATTCAACCGGGGCGACTACAACGCGTAGCCCCCTGCCTGAGTGATTGGAAAAGCCGCGGATTTCAGGGAGTCCGCGGCTTTTCCGTGCGCTCTGTCATTGCTTCGCGGTCGCCAGAGCAATTTTAAAGTGAAATGCTCTAGATGGAGCATTTTTTGATTGAAAATATCCATTTTTAATCACTTCGCTGCCATCATTTCGCGTCCAGAGCGCGGTCTGGACGCTCATTCGGCGCGGGCGCCAGCTAACGCTGTCGCCAGGGCGTTTAGCTAATTTCATTGGCAAAACGCTCTAGTTGTCACTTTTCTTTTTATATGGGCCTCTTTTCTTTGGCACTTCAATAGAGCATTTTCACTTTGAAAATGCTCTGCTGACGCGAAAGCGGCAGCCGCCGCAACGCGGCGTACATTCAGGCGAAAACCGCGTTTTTCGCCTGAATGCCACCTTTGACTTTCATAAAAAGTCAAAGGTAATCTGCTCTAGGTGCGAGGCTGGCAGGCCTGACTGCGGCTTGACAGAAGAGATGCAGTGCATATCTTATATTCTATACTGGCAACGCGTTGATTTCAGCGACAGAGAAACGGCGTTGTTATGTCATGCGCCGGAGACAAGCTGAAATCTATCCAGACCCCCGGCAGAATGTCGGGGTCTTTTTTTACAGTGACGTTGCCATGAACCAGAGAACCGGAACCCGTCCACGGCTTCCGCAAGATATGAGGAACAAAGAATGAACGCTTCAGTCAATACATCCGATACGACGAAAACAACGTCCAGATCCCAGACCATGAAGAAAAAAACCGTCGCCCGCGCCGCGGATAAGGGCATGTCTCATTCCGCGCAAAAAAACATGTCGGATATGGGCGAGAAAGCGCAAAGCATGGCCGGCGACAGCACCCGGGAATCCACGAAGGATATGAAGAGCAGAGCGCGTCAGACAGGCAGCAGCCTGAGCGAAAAGGCCCGCAAAAGCGGCAAAAGCATGGAAAGCGGCGCTCGTCAGGCCAAAGACTCCATGAGCGATGCCTTTCACGACGCCAAGAACAGCGTGAAAGACAAGGCGCATGAGCTCAAAAATTCCCTGAAGGACATGACCCGCTAAGCCGCCAGGCGCATCAGCCCGGATACGAAAAAATCCCTGACGCTCCTGCCGGACGCCGGGGCTTGCGCGTGCGCGGCTGATCTGCGCTGCAACAGCGGGAATGTCGTACCCCTCTGACCCAAGGGCTTGTGAGGCTCCCGCAAGACCCTCACAAGCCCTTGCCCGTCATAGAGCATATTGCTTTTAAAACGCTCTAAACCTGACCGGAGCCTGAAAAAAGCAGCGGGATCGCCGGGCCGGCTTATTTTTCAATCCAGGAAAGCAGGGCGTCAACAATCTTGCGGGCCTGTTCCGCGCTGGAAATGGTGAACTTGGATTGCTGGCGGTACTCGCCGCCGGATTTTTTATAACGCCGGATCACATACTTCTCCGGGCCGTAGTCATCGGTTTCCGGCCGCCATTGCTGATAGCGGAACAGAATTGTGGTCCAGGCGCCCTTGCTCAACACCACCTTGCCGATCTCTTTGATCAGGATCTGACCGTTTTCCTCATACTGCACAGTGAGATCATCAATGGTCTCGTTCAAAAAACTTCCTCGCACTCCGCGCGGCCGGGCCGCCTGGCCCCCGCGCTGTTAAATGTGGATTCGCATACGGCGCGGAACAGCGGAAAGGGGGGCGGCTCCTGCCGGAAATGCCGGTCAGCGGGGACGTCTGCCTTGAAAATCCGGCATTTCCAAAGCCGTCAGCTTCACCAGGAAGATGCCAGGCTGCCGATGGTGTGGCAACAGGCCTGCTCCGCGCCGGGCTGCTGCGGCGCTGACGCGCCTCAGACCCCGCTGTAGTTGGCCAGAATCCCCTTGACGTCCTCGGGCAACTGAGGGTGCTGCAACTGCATGGTCGCCGGGCCGGGGCCATAGAAGTCGGCCTTGGTCCGGGCCGCGGCGCTCATGGCCATCAGGTTTTCGGCCAGAGTCAGCTCCTGGCGGTTGTTCAGCTTCTGCCCCAGCATGGTCAGGACCTGATCCGTGGTCGATACGGGTTTGATTGTGGGCATATGCTCCATAGGGGGCCTCCTTGTCGAAAGCATTTTCCGATATACCGCGGCCGCGTGGGCTCAGAATCATGCCTGCAATAAAATCACGGGAAAAAAATCTGTTCTCCGGCCCGGCCCGCAAGGGCGCGCAGAGCGGAGGGCACGCCTGCTCGGACTGCCCTGCGCGGGGAGTTTCACACAGCTGACGCTCCAGAAACTAAAGTACCGATTTCAGCGCCATCCCGCAAGATTCCATCCGCGCGTCGGCGAAAAATCCGCAGGGCTGCAAAACGCTCTGCCGGGCGCGTCTCCGTTCACCGCACGCGCCAAAAAAATTTGCCCCGGCGCAGTTTTCAACGCGGGCCCCGCCCCGGCACGCCTGATCCGGCGGTCTGAAGCGGTCGGAAGACGTTCATGGCCGCAGAAGCATCAGCGCATAGCGTTCAACCGGGGCCAGATCGTCGGTGAGCGGCGCAATATCCCGGGCCACAGGCCGGAGATGCCTGGCGCGCAGCATGGCGGCCAGCTGTGGGGGCACAGGCGGGCTTTCCCCGTCCGGGGCCACCTCCCGCCCGCTTTCGGGCCGTTTTTCCGCAAAGGCCACGAGCATGAGGTTCTGCACCTCGGCAGGCCGCTCAGGCCGACCCACGCAAAAAACGCGCACATCCGGAAAAGCCGCGGCAAGAGCCTGGTAAATGCCCCGGAACAGACGCCCGTCCTCGCCTTCCACCGCGGCAATGAGATTCATCAGCAGCGCGCCGCCCGGAGCCACAGCCCGGCGCAAGGCCTGCGCGGCCTCCAGCGTGGCCATCTGAAAGGGCACGGAATAATGCGAGTTGAAAACATCCACAAAAACCAGATCATAGCGGCTGTTCTGCCGGTTCAGAAAAGCGCGGGCGTCCTCATGCAGCACAGTGAGCCGCGAATCCTGCCGCAGGCCGAACCAGCGCCGCGCAGCCGCGGTCATGGCCGGATCAAGCTCCACCACGGTCAGGCGCAGATCCCGGCCTCCGGGACCGCCGGGCGCGTGCGGGCGCGCCCGCCCGGCCAGCAGCCACTTGGGCACCGAATAGCCGCCCCCGCCGAGCATCAGCACGCTTTGCGCCCCGGGCACGAAATAGGGGCCCAAAGCGTAAAAACGGGTGTACTCGAAATAGAGCTCGTCCGGCGCGTCCAGATACATGCCGGACTGGCTGTAGCCGGGATCCGTGGCCATCAGGCGCACCCGCCTGTTGCCCTCGGCCGGGTCCAGGCCCTCGCTGATCCGAATGTTGTTGTAGGGGCTTTCCAGCATGACGCCCCGCCCGTTGCGCGCCAGCCATTGCCTGTAGAGCGTGTTCTGCCAGGCCAGCAGAACGCAGAGCGCCAGCAGAAGCAGCCGCAACAGCGGCCTGCCCGGCGCATTGCCCAGAGAAAGCAGCAGCATGCAGATGGCCGCGCCCCAAAGAATGATGGTGCTGGAAAAAAAGGAGATCAGCACAAAGCCGCCCAAAAAGGTGCCAAGAATGCTGCCCGCTGTGGAGAGCGCATACAGTCTGCCCACTGTGGCGCCGGAAGTGTCCACCCGGGCGATGCGCAGGCGGATTACATAGGGCGTGATCATCCCGAAAAAAAAGGCGGGCACGGCGAAAATGCCCGCAGCCGCGGCCACGGCCGCCAGATAGAGATTGCCGATGGCCGAGGTCACGCCCGCGCCCACCGCCGTATGGCAGAAGGCCGTCAGGCCGCAGCCGGCTCCGGCCCCGGCCAGAGCCTGGCCCAGGCCGGCGCGGGAAAGCTTTTTATCGGCCCGGCGCCCTCCGGCCCAGGCTCCCAGGGCCAGGCAGGCCAGCACCACGCCGATCAGACTGGTCCAGACAACGGCCGACGTGCCCACATGCGGGGCCAGCACCCGCGCGCCCACCATTTCCAGCACCATGACCAGAGCCCCGCTCAGAAAAACCGTCAGTTCAAGCATCAATCATCCTCATGGTCTTATCCGGGAGCACGCTCGCGGCAGGAGAGTGACAAGAGCCTCTCCTGCCCATGCAGCACGGTGTGGAATTGTTGAGGCAATCGCCCGCAACGCCGCTTTGCCCGACCTGGAGCATTTTTTGATTGAACATATCCATTTTCAATCAAAAAATGCTCTAATTGCATTAGCAAACCGCTCTAGCGCCTGCCCGCGAAAAAATCGCGCAGCAGCGCGGCGCAGGCTGCGGCCCGCACGCCACCCATCTGCCAGACCCGGTGGTTGCAGGGCGCGGCATCCAAATACTCGGCGCGGGAAACCACGGCCCCGGCCAGGGCGTCGGCCGCGCCGAAAACCAGCCCGGCCAGACGGGCGTGCGCCAGGGCCGCCGCGCACATGGCGCAGGGCTCCAGGGTGACCACCAGCACGCAACCCGCAAGGCGATAATTGCCCAGCGCCGCGCCCGCGGCGCGCAAAGCCAGAATTTCGGCATGCGCCGTGGGATCGTGCAGGCTGACCGGCGCGTTGCGCGCGCGGGCCAGGATGCGCCCGTCGGGCCCGGCAATCACGGCGCCCACCGGCACTTCGCCCGCGCGACCGCCCTTGGCCGCCGCTTCCAGGGCCAGATCCATGAGCCCTTCCCAGGTATGCCCGGGCGGCGGGGCCGGCACAGGCCCCGCAGCCTCGAAAACGCGCGGCAGAACAAGCGTCATGTCACGCCTCATCGGTCCATTCGGTGTGAAGATCGCACAGCCGGCGGCAGTCCCCGAAACGTTATGCAGTACGGGGTACTGGTGCGCTTGATGTGACACTACAGGATAATGATCTTGCACAGATGGTTGACCACTTCCTCGGGCGTGTCGCAGACCGTGACCAGTTTCTGGATCTCGGCCTCCTGGATAAAGCCCCCCGCGACCATGCTGTTGCGCAGCCATTCCAGAAAGCCGCTCCAGTAGCGCGAATCATACAGGATGATCGGAAAAGGCCGGGTGCGGCCGGTCTGGGCCAGCACAAAGGCCTCGGAAAGCTCGTCGATGGTGCCCATGCCGCCGGGCATGACCACATAGGCCATGGCGTATTTCACGAACATGAACTTGCGGATGAAAAAATAGCGGAAATTGCAGCGGGTTTTTACATATTTGTTGCAGCCCTGCTCGTGCGGCAGATGGATGTGCAGGCCCACGGACTCGCCCCCGGCCTCGCTGGCCCCCTTGTTGGCCGCCTCCATGATGCCCGGGCCGCCGCCGGTGATGATTCCGAAACCCGCCTGCACCAGCATGTGCGCGATCTTTTCCGCATCCTGATACTCCTGCATGTCCGGCGTGCAGCGGGCCGAGCCGAAAATGGAAATGCAGTTGCTCTTCAGGGCGTTGAGCTGATCCAGGGCCGTGACCATTTCCGCCATGATCCTGAACGTGCGCCAGGATTCGGTTGTCACGGAAGTCAGATCGTCCACAATATTTTGTCGTAACTCAGGCATGATTGCTCCTTGGGGCGGGGGCGCGCCGCGGGCGCGCCTGTTTTTCGCTTCGGCCAGTATATGTGCGCGGCCGGGCAAAGGCAATGCGTTCCGGGGCTGCGGCAAAACCCTGCGATTTCCCCGGGCATGCGCCTGCCCCGACCCGACGCGGGGCTTGCGCTTGGCCGCGATGACAGGCATAGTCGTACGGAAAAAACGCCCGTTCCGGGCCGCACTTCCGCAAAGGAGATGGCATGAAGGTTCAATTTCTGGGCGCGGCGCAGACCGTGACCGGCTCCTGCTACATGATCGAGGCCGGCGGCACGCGTTTCTGCGTGGACTGCGGCATGCACCAGGGCAACAAGGCCATTGAAGCCCGCAACCGCGAGGCCGGAATCTACGAGCCCGACGGCATTGACTTCATCCTGATCACCCACGCCCATATCGACCATTCGGGCCTGCTGCCCCTGCTGGTCAAAAACGGCTATGCCAATCCCGTCTACTGCACCAGGGCCACGGGCGAGCTGCTGGAGATCATGCTCCAGGACAGCGCCCACATTCAGGAAATGGAAGCCCAGTGGGAAGCCAAAAAGTACGAGCGCCGCGGCCTCAAAAATCCGCCTCCCGCGCTGTACGGCATGGAAGACGCCCAAAAAGCGGCCACCCTGTTTCAACCCGTGGACTACCACAGGACTTTCGAGCCCGCGCCGGGCATCCGCGTGACCTACTATGACGCCGGGCATATTCTGGGCTCCGGCTCCCTGCGCATCGAGGCCGAGGAGAACGGCAAAACCACCAGCCTGATCTTTTCCGGCGACATCGGCCGCCCCCAGTCCCTGATCGTGCGCGATCCGGAAAATCCGCCCGTGGCCGACTATGTGTTCATGGAATCCACCTACGGCGACCGCAATCATAAAAATGAAAGCACGAGCACCGAGGAACTGGCCGAAGCCATCGCCTACAGCCACAGCCGCGGCGAAAAGGTAATCATCCCGGCCTTTGCCGTGGAGCGCACCCAGGAAGTGCTCTACTGCCTGCACATTCTCAACAAACAGGGCAAACTGCCCGCGGACATGCCCGTTTTCGTGGACAGCCCCCTGGCCATCCGCGCCACGGAAGTCTTTCAGCGCCACCGCGAGCTTTTCGACGAGGACGCGCGGGCCCTGCTGAACAGCGGCGAAGATCCTTTTGCCCTGCCCCATCTGCGCTATACCATGAGCGCCGAGGAATCGCAGGCCATCAACAGCTATCAGGGCCCGGCCGTGGTCATTTCAGCCAGCGGCATGTGCAATGCCGGGCGAATCAAGCACCACCTCAAGCACAATATCTGGCGGCCCGGGGCCAGCGTGGTCTTTGTGGGCTACCAGGCCGTGGGCACGCCGGGCCGCAAACTGGTGGAGCGCGCCAAAAAGATCACGCTCTTCGGCGAGGATATGGAAGTGGCTGCGCGCATTTTCACCATCAACGGCTTTTCGGGCCATGCCGGGCAGAGCCAGCTGCTGGACTGGGCCGCCCCCCTGGCCCGGGACGGCGCGCACATCGTGCTGGTGCACGGCGAAAATTCGGCCCAGACCACGCTGGCCGGGCTCATTGAGCAACGGTTCGGCATCAGGCCCCTGATTCCCGCCTATCTTGAGGAAATGGTCCTGGAGGGCAGCCATCTGGCCCGGACCGTGCTGCATGAAGGCCAGGCGCACCCCAGGGTGGACTGGGCTTTTCTCACCGGCGAGCTGGAGCGCAAGTGGGATATGTTCAAGGGCAAGCTGGCCGATGTGGAGCAGCGCCCCTGGGTGGAGCAGACCGAACTGCAGGAGGCCCTGGCCAAGATGGATTACGCCATGACCCGCCTGCTCTCGCGCATGTAGGCGCGGCCCGGCATCCTGCGCGACATTCAACCGGATGGGAGCCGCCATGCGGATCATTGCCGGCAGATTGGGCGGTCGCGTGCTGAAAACCGTGCAGGGCGAAGGCTACCGTCCGGCCATGGGCAGAACGCGCGAGGCGCTTTTTTCCATGCTTGAGGCCCGGGGCCTGCGCTGGCACGGCGCGCGCGTGCTGGATCTTTTCGCGGGCAGCGGCAGCCTGGCGTTCGAGGCTCTGAGCCGGGGCGCGCTCTCGGCCCTGCTGGTGGAAAACGCGGCCCTGGCCGTGCGCTGCCTGCAACACAACATCGCGGCTCTGGGCCTTGCGGAGCAGGCCCGGCTGCGCAGGGAGGACGCGGCGCGCCTGCTGCGGCGACCGCCCATTGAGCCCTTTGATCTGGTCTTTATGGATCCGCCTTACCGCAAAAATCTGGCCCAGGCGGCCTTGCGCGCCCTGGCGGAAAACAACTGGCTGGCTCCGGGCGCCCTGGTGAGCGCGGAGATCGAAAAAGATCTCACACTTGCCCCGCCGCCCGCCCTCAACCTGCTGGCGGACCGCCTCTTCGGGCAGACCCGCATCTGTATCTGGACACTGCCATGAAAACAGCATTATACCCCGGGACTTTCGATCCCCTGACCAACGGTCATCTGAGCCTGATCCGCCGCGGCTGCGAGGTTTTTGATCAGGTTCTGGTGGCCGTGGCCGACAACACGCCCAAATTTCCGCTCTTCAGTCATGAGGAGCGCGTGCGGATGGCCCGCGAAGCCCTGAAAAACGAGCCCCGCGCCGTGGTGGAGCCGTTTTCGGGCCTGACCGTGGAATATGCGGCCGAGCGCGGGGCCTGCGCCATCCTGCGCGGGCTGCGCGCGGTCTCGGATTTTGAGTACGAATTCCAGTTGGCCCTGATGAACCGCCGTTTGCAACGCCACATCCAGACGGTCTTCATGATGACCGATTACCAATGGCTGTTCATCAGTTCCACCATTGTCAAGGCCGCGGCCAGCCACGGCGCGGACGTCAAGGGCCTGGTGCCGGAAAACGTGCGCCGCATGCTCATGGAAAAATACGACAAGGGCCAGGTGCGCCGGGGCACGCCCTGTCTGGCCGCGCCGCACGGCGGCTTTCGCGTGCCGGAATGAGCCTGCGGGCAACCCCGGTTCCGGCCGCGCCGTCGGCGTCCCGGCCCGCGCCCGTGATCTGTCTGGCCGGGCCCACGGGCGCGGGCAAGACCGCGGCGGCCCTGGCCCTGGCCGAAGCTCTGGACGGCGAGGTGATCAACGCCGATTCCCGGCAGGTCTATGCCGACTTTCCGCTGATCACGGCCCAGCCCTCGCCGGAAGAGCGCGCCCGCTGCGGCCATCATCTCTACGGTTTTCTGCCCGCAACGCAAAAGATCAGCGCCGGGCAATGGGCGGAGCAGGCCGCGGCCAGGGCCCGGCAACTGCTGGCGCGCGGCAGGACGCCCCTGCTGGTGGGCGGCACGGGCCTCTATTTTCAGGCCCTGCTGCGCGGCATTGCCCAAATCCCGCCTGTGGAGCCGGCCATCGCCGCGCGCCTGCAGGCCCGCCTGGAGGCGGAAGGCGCGCCCGCGCTGCATGGCGAGCTGGCCGCGGCGGACCCGGCCTATGCGGCGCGCATCCACCCGCACGACCGCCAGCGCATCGGCCGCGCCCTGGAAGTGCTGGAGGGCACGGGCCGCCCGTTCAGCTGGTGGCACGCGAACGCCATGAGCCCCCCGCTCTGCCGGGGCCCCCTGCTGGTGCTCAATGCGGATCTGGCCTGGCTGGAGCCGCGCCTGGCGCGGCGGCTGGATCTGATGCTGGCCGCCGGCGCCCTGGACGAGGCCCGGCAGGCTCTGACCCGCTGCGACGATCCGGCCGCGCCCGGCTGGTCGGGCATCGGCGCGGCCGAAGCTCTGGCCCATCTGCAAGGCCGCATCAGCCTTGAGCAGTGCCGCAGCCTCTGGCTGCGCAATACCCGCGCCTATGCCAAACGCCAGTTGACCTGGTTCCGGGCCCGTGCCGAGGCGCTTTTTCTGCCGCCTGACGATCCCGCGGCCGTGCTGGCGCAGGCCCGGCGGCACTGGGCCCGCTGAATCGCGAAGGCAGAAAATGTGCCCCCTGCCGTGATTCCGGAAAGCCCGCGGGCGGCAGGGGCCGCGCCAAGGCTTTTGGATGCCTCCGGCGGCCCGCACGCGCACGCGGGTTTTGTCGCCTGCAACGAACGCGGCTTTTTTTTGATGAAAATTTTCTCAATGCCCTGTTTTTCCGGGCTTGAGAACCCCTTTCAACGCGCCCCCCCTCCTTGACGTGCTTCGCGCCCTGGGCTACCGTGGCGGCATCTGACCGTCTGCCCCTCCGGGGGGCCGGAGGCAGCCCGCGGCGCGGTGCCGCGGGCTGGGTATGTTGGGGTACTGTATGCAAAAGGACAAGCATATGAGGAACGGCACAACACTGCTTCTGCTGGCGGCGATGGCCCTGGCCGGCGCGGCGTGTCTGACGGCCTGGGGGGCGGGCTCTGCGGCCGCGGCTGCCCTGGAGGCCACGGACAGCGGCGCGCCGTCGGCCATGGTCATCTTCCCGGTGGGCGAAAAGCCCAATCCCAAGGGCTCGGCCATGAAACCCGTGGTCTTCAATCACCTGATCCACGAGAAAAAAATCGAAAACTGCGAGTCCTGCCACCATACGGGCGATACGGTGGCTTGTACCTCCTGTCATACGGTGGAAGGCAAAGCCGAGGGCAATTTCATCACCCTTGAGCGGGCCATGCACGCCACGAACATCGCCCAACGCCCCAAGGGCGAGAATACGCCGCAGAGTTGTGTGAGCTGTCATGAGCAGCAGCTCAAGCGCCGGGAATGCGCGGGCTGTCATGTTCTTGTAAAACCCAGGCGCGACGCGGCCTGGTGCGCGTCCTGCCATAATGTGACGCCCGCCATGACCAATGCCCAGTTGCAACAGGGCATTGCCGGGGAGCTGCCCGCTGAAGAAAACGAGGCCCTGGCCGCGAAAACCGTGCTGGCCCAAAAGCCCGTGCCCTATCTTGCGCCCAAGGATGCCCCGCTCAAGGTGGTCATCGGCGAGCTGGCCAAAGAATACAAGCCGACCCTGTTCACCCACCGCCGCCATCTCAATTCGCTGATGGAGGGGATCAAGGACGACAAGCTGGCCCAGGCCTTCCACACCCGGCCGGAAACGCTCTGCGCGGCCTGCCATCATTACAGCCCGCTTTCGGCCACGCCGCCCAAGTGCAGCAGTTGCCACAGCGCGGCCATTGATCCCAGGCATCCGGAGCGCCCGCAGCTCAAGGCCGCGTACCATCTGCAATGCATGGGCTGCCACACGGCCATGAAAGTCGGTCGTCCCAGGAGCACCGACTGCACAACCTGCCATAAACGCGCCGATTAGTAGGGAGAAGGCATTATGAATCGCAGAAAATTCCTGACTATTCTGGGAAGCGCGGGCGTGGTTTCGGCACTGGGCACGGCCAAAGTGGCCAAAGCCGCCTCCCATACCTTTCCGTACTATGAAGAAAGCTACGGCGTGCTGCACGACACGACCCGCTGCATCGGCTGCCGCCGCTGTGAAGCGGCCTGCAATAAAGTGAATCATCTGCCCAGGCCGGCCAAGCCCTTCACGGATCTTTCGGTCACGGAAACCCGCCGCCGCACCACGGCGTACGAATGGACCGTGGTCAACAAGTACGAAATGAACGGCAAGCCGGTTTTCCGCAAATTGCAGTGCTTCCACTGCAATGATCCGGCCTGCGCCTCGGCCTGCTTCGCCAAATGTTTCCAGAAGCTGCCCGACGGCACAGTGGCCTATGACGGCTCGCAATGCGTGGGCTGCCGCTACTGCATGGTGGCCTGTCCTTTCTATGTGCCGGGCTTCCAGTATGACGAGGCCTTTGACCCCCTGGTGCAAAAATGCACCTTTTGCGAGCCCCGCCTCAAAGAAGGCAAACTCCCCGGCTGCGTGGAAGCCTGCCCGGTGAACGCCCTGACCTTCGGCAAGCGCAGCGACCTGATCAAAGCGGCCCGCGCGCGCATTGCCGACAATCCCGGCAAGTACGTGAATTATGTCTACGGCGAATGGGACGCGGGCGGCACAGCCTGGATGGTTCTGGCCCCGGCCGCGGGCACGGCCGAAGCCGTGCGGCCCAACAACGCGGCCGACGCCGGGCCGGCTCTGGAGCAACTGGGCCTGAACACCCATCTGGGCAAGCAGCCCATGGGCGAGCTGACCTATGGAGCCTTGGGCGCGGTGCCCATGATCGTGGCCTTCTGGCCCGTGCTCTTCGGCGGGGCCTACGCCATCAGCAAGCGCCGCGAGGCCGTGCACAAGGCCGAACAGGACAAGGTCGTCGCTCAGGCCAAAGAAGACGTGACCGCCGCCGTGGACGCCGCCGTGCGCAAGATTGAGGAAACCCAGGGCCCGGGCGCGGCCGAAACGGCCCGCAGGGCCATGGCCGAGGCCCTGAAAGCCAGGGAAGCCAGGACGGCGCATCCTGACGGACACGGGGAGGATAAGTAAATGGAAAACCACGGCATCGTCATTCCCACCAAAGACAAGCTGTTCAATCTCGATCCGCTGCTGCGCCGCACGCCGGGCAATATCATCACCTGGATCATTCTGGCGGTGGGCCTGGTCATCACCGTGATCCGCTTCACCCAGGGCATCGGCTCGGTCACGAATCTGGACGACAATCAGCCCTGGGGCCTGTGGATCGGCTTTGACCTGCTCTGCGGCGTGTGCCTTGCGGCGGGCGGCTACTTCACAACCGTGGCCTGCTATGTGATGGGCATGAAGCAGTTCCACTCCGCGGTGCGCCCGGCCGTGACCACGGCCTTTCTGGGCTACGCTTTCGTGGTCGTGGCCCTGCTCTACGACCTCGGCCATCCATTGCGCCTGCCGTACATGTTCTTCTTTCCCGGCACCACTTCCGTGCTTTTTGAAGTGGGCCTGTGCGTGGCCACATACGTCACCGTGCTTTTCATCGAATTTTCCGTGGCGCCCATGGAGTGGCTGTCCCGGAGATTCCCCTTCCTGCTCTCCTGGCACAGCCTGGTGAACCGGGCCACGATTTTGCTGACCATCTTCGGCGTGACCCTCTCCACCCTGCACCAATCCTCGCTGGGCGCACTCTATCTGATTGCGCCGGAAAAACTGCATCCGCTCTGGTACTCCCCCTTCATGCCCATGTTCTTCTTCGTCAGCTCCATGGCCGCGGGCGCGTCCATGGTCATTTTTGAAGGCATGTTCGCACACAAGGGCGTACATCAGTACATGGACGCCACGCATCTGCGCGAGGCCGACGGGGTCGTCTTCAGTTTCTCCAGGGCCGCCTCGTTCATTCTCTTCGCCTATTTCATGCTCAAGCTTATCGACATGCTGGTGCAGGCCAACATCCCCTACCTTTTCTCGGGCTACGGCATGTGGTGGCTGGTGGAAATGCTCTGCTTCGTGCTCTTGCCCGCCCTGCTCTACGCCAAGGGCGCGCGCGACCAGAACCTGTGTCTTTGCCGCTTTGCCGCGGCCAACACGGTGCTCGGCATTGTGCTCAACCGCTTCAATGTCTCCATGATTGCCTTCAATTACAATCTGCCCTCGGCGGAGCGCTATTTCCCGAGCATCTGGGAAATCTGCATCTCCATTTTTGTGGTGACCATGATTGTGACGGCATACCGCTTCATTGTGTATAACATGCCCGTGCTCTATGAACATCCCGACTTCAAGGATGCGCACTGAGCAGCATGATCAAACAGGCCCGCGGGGGCCGCGCCGGGCAGCATAACACCGGCCGGCCCCACGGGAAGCGCGGCAGAAGCCGCCCGCATGGCATGCGTTGAAGCGCGCGCCGGGCTCCGGCGTTTTCAAGAGGAGATCACTATGGAATTCAACACGTTCTATCAATACTTCCTGTATACCAAGAGCTGGGCGTACATCATGATGTTTGTGGTGCTGCCCGTCTATGTGCTGTACTGGAACTTCATACTCTATCCGGCCAGGAAAAAACGCAATAACAGTCCGAAGTAAGAGAGCATTAGAGCGGTTTGCTGTTGAAAACGGCAACCGCTCTGGCGACCGCGGAGCGGACGCCCGCGCCGGCGGTAGCCGTCAGCAAGCTTTGCTTGCTTGCGGATAGCGACAGCGGTTGCGTTGGCTGGCTGTCGCAGTAACCAGTTGCTGTCTTCATCCGTAGCTTCCTTCGTCGCAACGGCTGAAGCAATGAGCCTGAAAACCACGCTTTTCAGGCGCTTGTCCCGCTTGCGGGGGCTTGTCCCGCTTGCGGGGAAATGATGGCAGCGCCGCTTTTGAAATTGAATAATTTCAAAAGCAAAATGCTCTAGCGGACAGGGCGGGGCCGTCGCGCACAGGCAGGCGCAGCGGCCCCGCCGCCTGTACATTCCCCGCCTGCTGCCCCCCGCAGCGCCGCCCCCAAGTCTTTGGCCGGGCCACCCCGCCGGGCTTTTGGATGCCGCCGGGGCGCGCCCCGCGCGCCCCGCGCGCTTGCCGTTCCGCCTTGAATGCTTATTCTACCTTGCAGTGAGGTTCAGCCATGTGTCTTGCCATCCCCGCCCAGATCGTGGAGCTTCAGGAAGAAGGCATGGCCCGCGTGCGCGTGGGCGAAAGCCATACTTTTTTGACGGCCTCCATGATGCTTTTGCCCGAACCGCCGCACGTCGGCGATTATGTGATAGTCCATGCCGGTTTTGCCATGCATGCCCTCAGCCCTCAGGAGGCGCAGGACAGCCTGGCTGCCCTGCGCGAGCTGGCTGAAGCCATGGAGGGCAGCCCGGCGCAATTCTGAAAGCTTTTGCGCTCCTGCGAAGGCCGCCCCTGTGACCTTCCCGGGCTGACGGCAAACTCCGCTTCGCGGGTTTTGTGCTGCCGGGCGCAGAAAGGCATGCAAAACGTTTGAGTAACGGCGCGGCGCAGCCGCGACCTGCGCATACTTCTCAGGGCTGCCGACTTTGTCCCAGCCTCAGAAAGGCCGCATAGCAGGGCTGACGCATCGTATGCGGCAGCCGGGACTTTCACCTTTTCGATGATTTCCTAAAAAAATTCGTTTTGAATTTCAAATTGTTGCAATGTCATTTTCATTGAAGGCGTGAATATCTCCGGCAGCCCCGCTTCTTGACTTTAGACCCGTCTTTGCCCACACTAAAGCGATTTTTCCACCGCATATCCACGGCCCTTGAGCCGGAAACAGCCGCCGGGAGCCAGCATGAGCGACTATAAAAAGACGTTGAATCTTCCGCACACCGCCTTTCCCATGAAGGCCAATCTGGCGCAGCGAGAGCCGGAACTGCTCAAAAAATGGGCTGAAATCCAGGCCGGCGAGGCCATGATTGCCGCCTCGGGCAGCCGGGGCGACTATGTGTTGCACGACGGCCCCCCCTATGCCAACGGCCATATCCACATGGGCACGGCGCTGAACAAGATTCTCAAGGATATTGTGGTCAAATCGCGCAACATGCAGGGTTTTGCGGCGCGCTATGTGCCCGGCTGGGACTGCCACGGCCTGCCCATTGAGCATAAGGTGGAACAGGAACTCAAGGCCAAAAAAAAAGAACTGCCCGCGCATGTGGTGCGCAAGCTCTGCCGCGAGTACGCGGCCAGATGGATCGACATCCAGCGCGAGGAATTCAAGCGCCTGGGCGTGCTCGGGACCTGGGAAAAGCCCTATATGAGCATGGACCCGGCCTATGAGGCCACCACGGCCCGCGAACTGGCGGACTTTGTGGAAAAAGGCAGCGTGATCCGGGCCAAAAAACCCATTTACTGGTGCTGCTCCTGTCACACGGCCCTGGCCGAAGCCGAGGTGGAATACTACGACCACACTTCCCCCTCCATCTATGTACGCTTTCCCCTGCCCGATCCGGGCCTGAAGAAAATCTTCCCCCAGGCCGATCCCCAGCGGGCCTTTGCGGCCATCTGGACAACCACGCCCTGGACCTTGCCGGACAATATGGCCGTCTGCCTGCATCCGGAATTCAGCTATGTGCTGGTGGAAGCCGGGGGAGCCCAGTACCTGCTGGCCGAAGAGCGCCTTGCGCCCTGCTCCGGCCTTTTCGGCCCGGATCGGCCCACCATTCTGGGCCGGGCCACAGGCGCGCAACTGGAAGGGCTCATGGCGCGCCATCCTTTTTACGACCGCCCCTCGCCCCTGATCCTCGGCCCGCACGTCACCCTGGACACAGGCACCGGCTGCGTGCATACCGCGCCGGGGCACGGCCGCGAGGACTATGAAGCGGGCCTGAAATACGGCCTTGAGATCTACTCGCCCCTGGACGACGCGGGCCGCTTTCTGCCTGCCGTGGAATTTTTCGCGGGCCTCACCGTCACCGAGGCCAACCCCAAGGTCATTGAAAAGCTTACGGAAGTGGGCGCGCTGCTGCATGAGGACACGATCAGCCACTCCTACCCGCACTGCTGGCGCTGCAAGCAGCCGGTGATCTTCCGGGCCACGACCCAATGGTTCATCAGCATGGAAAAGAACGACCTGCGCGGCCGGGCCCTGCAAAGCATTGATCGCTCGGTGCGCTGGATTCCGGCTTGGGGACGGGACCGCATTTACAATATGATCGAATCCCGGCCGGACTGGTGCATCTCGCGCCAGCGCCAGTGGGGCGTGCCCATCCTGGCCCTGCTCTGTGAGGATTGCGGCGAGGCCTGGAACGATCCGGCCTGGATGCGCGACATGGCCGCGCGCTTCGCCAGTCATCCCACGGGCTGCGACTACTGGTACGAGGCCGATGTGAGCGAGATCGCGCCCAGGGATCTCGTGTGCCCGCACTGCGGCGGCCGCCGCTGGAAAAAGGAAACCGACATCCTGGATGTCTGGTTTGATTCCGGCACCAGCTTTGCGGCTGTGCTGGAGGAGCGCCCGGAACTGCGTTACCCGGCCGACCTCTACCTGGAAGGCTCGGATCAGCACCGGGGCTGGTTTCACAGCTCGCTGCTGGCTTCCGTGGGCACGCGCGGGCAGGCTCCCTACCGCGCGGTGCTGACCCACGGCTATGTGGTGGACGGCGAAGGCCGCAAAATGTCCAAATCCATCGGCAACGTCATTGCCCCGCAGGAACTCATTGAAAAATTCGGAGCCGAAATCGTGCGCCTCTGGGTTTCCTCGGTGGAGTACCGCGAGGACATCCGCATTTCGGATCAGATTCTGGGCCGCCTGGTGGACGCCTACCGGCGCATCCGCAATACCTGCCGCTTCATCCTGGGCAACATCGACGGCCTGACCCCGGCGGATCTTGTGCCCCTTGAGGATTTGCTGCCCCTGGATCGTTTTGCCCTGGACACGGCCGCCCGCGTGCACCAGCGCGTGCAACAGGCGTACGCGGAATTTGAATTTCACAAGGTCTACCATACCCTGCACAAGTACTGCGTCACGGATCTTTCCTCCGTGTATCTGGACATCCTCAAGGATCGTCTCTACGCCTCGGGCGCGAGCAGTCGCCAGCGCCGCTCGGCCCAGACGGCCCTCTGTCATATTCTCTGCCTGCTGCTGCGCGACATGGCCCCGGTGCTCTCTTTCACTGCCGAGGAAATCTTCAGCCATCTGCCCCCTGCCCTGCATGGGCCGCAGAGCACGGTCTTTGCGCTGCCCCCGCTCAATGTGCAGCCCTGGCTGCTGGACGAAGGCCACCGCGACGACTGGAACGTGCTGCTTGCCGTGCGCGGCGCGGTGACCAAAGCCATTGAGCCCTTGCGCCGCGACGGCGTGGTGGGGCACTCCCTGGACACCCGGGTGACGCTCTATCTGGCCGACGAGCTGCGCCAACGCCTGGAAAGTCTGGGCACGGATCTGCGCGCGGTCTGCATTGTCTCCCAACTGGAGACGGCCCCGTTGGACGCGGCCCCGGGCACGGCCCTGAGGGATGCGGACGTGGCCGGGCTGGCCATCGGCGTGGAAAAAGCCCGCGGCGAAAAATGCGAGCGCTGCTGGATTTACAGTACGGAGCTGGGCGGCGATCCCGCGCATCCCACGCTCTGCCCGCGCTGCGCGGCAGTGCTGCGCGAGTTTCCGGCACAGGGGGGCGACGGGGAGCACGCGGCCCGATGAAACGCCGTTACCGGATTTTGTTCGGCGTGGCCGCGCTGGTCATGGCCCTGGACCAGCTCAGCAAGTGGTGGGTCATGGCCACTGTTCCCGTGCACCGGCCCGTGGTGGTGATTCCCGGTTTTTTTGATCTGATCAACATCCGCAACCGGGGGGCGGCCTTTGGCTTTTTGAACCGCTCGGATATTGAATGGCAGTTCTGGCTGTTTCTGGCAGCCACCACCGTGGCGGCCTGGGCAATCATCGCCCTGGCGCGCAGCGCCGACGACGAGCCCTGGCTGTTCGCGGCCCTGGGCCTGGTCTTGGGCGGAGCCCTGGGCAATCTTGCGGATCGCCTGCGTTTCAGGGCAGTGGTCGACTTTCTGGATTTGCATGTGGGCGACTGGCATTGGCCCGCCTTTAATGTGGCGGATACGGCCATCTGCCTGGGGGCTTTTCTGGCCTGCTTTGCTCTCTGGCGCAAGCCGTCCGCGCCTGCGGCGGCCGACACGCAAACGTCCGGCAAGGGGGGAAGCGCGGCATGAGCTTCGCGTGGTGGCATCCGCTGGTGGCGTTGATCCCCATGCTCCCCAGTTTCTGGAGCATCTGGCACATCTGGGATCATGAGTTCGAAAGTCCGCAACAGCGCGCGCTCTGGCTGGTGCTGGTCGTTTTTCTGCCGGTACTGGGCGGCCTTGTTTATCTTTTCACGGGCCGCAAAAAAGCCCTGAGAAAAATTCAACGCTGAAACGAGGAGAGCATGAACACATTCCGTTCTTCCCATCTTCTGCCCCTGGTCTGCGCCACCTTGTTTTTGGGCGCCTGCGTGCAGAGCGGTTCAGGCAGCGGCAGTCTGGATCTGGACCAGCGCGTGCAGCAGCACGATATGCAACTGCGGCAAATGCAGCCCGCCCAGGCCGATACCTGGAACCAGCTGCAGACCATGCGCCAGGAGCTGAACACGCTCAAAGGTCAGATGGACGATTTGCAGAATGTGGGCGGCGCGCGCGCCCTGCTTGAACGGGTCAACCGGCATGACGCCGCCTTGCGGCAGGTGGAGAGCAGCATGGCTCTGAATCTCAACCTGGGCGATCCCATGCCCGCAGCCCCGCTCGCTTCTTCCGCAGCCGCGCCCCTGGCGGCCCCTCCCGCAAGCCCCGTGGGAACGCCCATGACCGGCGCTGCGGCAGGCCAAACCGCGCAAGGCAATTACGGCCTGCCCGATCAGGGAGCCTACGGCCAGCCCGCGGGCAGCAGCGGCTATGCCCCGGTCGCGGGTCAGGCCCAGCCCGCCCAGGCTCCGAGCGCGGCCACCTGGGGCCAGCCTTCGCCCCAGCCTGTGCTTCAGGTTCCGCAAAAAGACATTTCCCTGGCGCTCTTTGACGCCGGAGTCAATGCCTTCAATGCCCGCAACTATACGGAAGCCCAGCGCTCTTTCGCGGACTTTCTGAAAAATTACCCAAGCCACAATCTGGTGCCCGACGCCCAGTACTATCTGGCGGAATGTCACTTCCAGCGCAACCAGTTCGCGGATGCGGCCCTGGCCTATGACACGGTGATCAAGAAATATCCCAAATCCACGCACGCGCCCGGCGCGTATCTCAAGCAGGGCATCAGCTTCAGCAAGCTGAACGAGGGGGCCGCGGCCAAAGCCTGCATGCAGGAGCTGATTAAAAAGTTCCCCACCTCGCCGGAAGCCGCGCGCGCCAAAACCTTTCTGAAAACCAACAAGTAAGCGGTATTTTTTGACGCCAGGGCAGAGCATTGCGGCCGTGTTGCGGGCGGCAATGCTCGCTGGCTGGAGGATGCGCGGGCGCGACACCCTGCGGGGGGGGGGCGCAAATTCATTCCGGAACTACAGGCAACCTGCGGCACGGGCGGCGCAGTCGCCGGCCAGGGGCCGAAAGGGGAGCAGACATGGCAGCGAAACAGGCTCAGCCGACTGTCTATAAGTTATTGAGCGCGGACATGCGCCAGGGGCTGAAAAATATTTATCAACAGATTTCCACGGCCTCCGGCGATCAGGCCGTGCCCGCGCCGGAAACCGACGCCCTCTTTCATGAAGCCTCGGATCAATTGGGCGAGGTGCTCAAAGCGACGGAAACGGCCACCATGAATATCATGGAGATCGTGGAAAAGCATCTTGATCTGCAGGCAGAGAGCGCGGCACTGCTGGCCGCCGTGCGCGAGAACACGGCCACGCCCGACCAGACGGCCCGGCTTGTGGAGATCAACCGACAGCTCGGCGACGATCTGACCAGCCTGCTGACCGCCCTGAGCTTTCAGGACATTACGGGCCAGCGCATTAAACGGGTGGTTACGGCGCTGAACAAAATTGAAGACAGCGTGGTGGAACTTTATGTCTCTTCAGGCCTGATCATGGACGGCGCGGAAAAACACCCGGAAAAGGACGCCCTGGCCCTGCAAAGCGAAGCCCAAAAAGCCGTGCAGGATTTTCGCCAGAACCGCAAAGTCACATCCACGCTCAAAGGGCCGGACAAAAACGGCGTCTCCCAGAGCGCCATTGACGACATGCTGGCCCAGTTGGGCATGTAGGAGAACGCCAAGAGAGAGCCCCTCACTCAAAGGGTGTCGGGCGTATTTACCAGCAGACCTTTGTGGACACGCACAGCAAATGGGCAGCGGCCAAACTCTAGAGCAGATTACCTTTGACTTTTTATGAAAGTCAAAGGTGGCATTCAGGCGAAAAACGCGGTTTTCGCCTGAATGTACGCCGCGTTGCGGCGGCTGCCGCTTTCGCGTCAGCAGAGCATTTTCAAAGAGAAAATGCTCTAATACGCGGCCGCCAATCCGTCCCCCCGCAGATCCGCGGCCCCCTGAAGGACGCCGCTCTCGTGGCGCAGAATGGCCCCGGCATGGCCCATCGCCTCGCTGTAGTCTTCCACAGAGCGCACCACATGCCCGCGCTCGCGCAGGCTTTGGGCCACGCTCTCCGGGATGCGCCGCTCCAGCTTGAGATCATTGGACGGCGCGCCCCAACTCCGGCCCAGCAGCCAGCGCGGGGCATTGACAGCCTCCTGCGGCGTCAGGCCGAAATCCACAATCCGGGTGGTCAGCGCGGCCAGGGTCTGCGGCTGGCCCTGGCCGCCCATGCTGCCGTAAATCAGTCGCGGCGTGCCGTTTTTCAGCAGCATGGCCGGGCTCAGGGTGTGCGCAACGCGCTTGCCCGGCTGCAGGCAATTAATCTGCGCCGGGTCCAGGGAAAAGGCGCAACCCCGGTTCTGCAGCAGAATGCCCGTCTCGCCGGCCACCATGCCCGAGCCGAATTCATGGTAAATGCTCTGGAGCATGGAAACCGCGTTGCCTGCCGCGTCCGCCGCGCCCACCCAGACCGTGTCCCCGCCGGGCGCAAGGGGCGGCAGAGGCCCGGCGCTGCGTTCCGGGCTGATGCGCGCGGCCAGTTCGCGCCCGTATGCGGGCGAGAGCAGGCGATCCGCCGGGATGTGCGTAAAGTCCGGGTCGCCAAGGTAACGGTCGCGATCCGCCGCGGCTGCGGCCGTGGCTTCCACCAGCAGATGATAGTAGTCGGCGCTGCCTTCGCCCAGGGCGCGCACATCCATCTGATTAAGGATATTCAATATTTCCAGAGTGGTCAGGCCCTGGCAGTTGGGCGGCGGCGTGCAGGCCTCAAAGTCGCGGTAGGGCACGCGCAGCGGGTCTTGCCAGTCGGCATGGTGATCGGCCAGATCGCCCACCGTGAGCAGGCCGCCGTGCAGCATCATGGAGTCCGCAATGCCGCGGGCCGTGGCGCCGTGGTAAAATTCGTCGGGCCCGTTTTGCGCCAGACGCGCCAGCGTGCGGGCCAGATTTTCCTGCCGCAGCACCTCGCCGCAGGCATAGGCGCGGCCGTCGTCCCTGCAGAAAATCTCGTTGAAGGCGGTGAACTGGTGCAGGCTGCGCCCCGGCCCCTGGTTGCTGGTATCCAGGGCCAGCCAGTAAGCCAGGGATGCGCTGACCGCAAAACCGTCTTGGGCGTAGCCTTGGGCCGCGTCAAGCAGTTGCGCCCAGGCCAGGGGCGAGCCCAGGGAGGCTTTGCTCAGCGCAAAGGCCTCGCCCCAGCCGGAAACCGCGCCGGGCACGGTGTTCACGGCCATGTAGCCGCGCTGGGGCACGGCTTTGAAGCCCCGCAGGGCATAGGCCTTCGGCGTGGCGGCCGCAGCGGCCCGGCCGCTGCCGTTAAGGGCCTTGAGCTCGCCCTTGGCCGCGTCGTAAATCAGCCAGAAATTGTCCCCGCCAAGGCCGCACATGTGCGGATAGACCACGGAGAGCACAGCAGCCGCGGCAATGGCCGCGTCCACGGCTGTGCCGCCCCGGCGCAGGATGTCCAGCCCGGCCTGTGAGGCCAGGTAATGAGGCGTGGTAACCATGCCCCGCAGGCTCTGCGGGTTGATGGCGGCGGAAGCAGTGGCAGCGTAACGGCAGGTCGTGCTCATGCAAGTTCTCCGGCGGCCCGGGCCGCGCGTTGTGCCGCATGCGGGCGATCCCGGCGGCCGGATGAGGAAATGTTTGCTGAAGGCATTTACGCCAGCATAGCCCAGTCCGCGCGCCACGTAAACCCGGCCTCGGCTCCTCCGCCGAAGCGACTCTCAGAGCATTTTTTGATTGAAAATATCCATTTTCAATCACGTCGCGCCATCATTTCCCCGCAAGCGGGACAAGCGCCTGAAAAGCGTGGTGGCTCATTCGGCGCGGGCGTCCGCTCCCGCGACCGCCAGAGCGGTTGCCGTTTTCAACAGCAAACCGCTCTAACGCTGTCGCCAGCGCGGTTAGCTAATTTCATTAGCAAAACGCTCTGGGGCGTTCAGGCCGCGCGTTTTTTGCGCAGCCGTTGCCAGACGCTTTCCAGAATGGACGGCGCGAATATGGCGGAGAGCGGCAGAAAAAGCAGGGCAAAGACGCAGCCGCTGAGAGTCAGGGTCACGCAGGCCGCCCAGATGGGCGGCAGCGGCAGGGTGCGCAGGCAGCAGGCGGAAAGCCACCAGCAAAGCGCAGCGCCCGGCAGGGCGCAGAAAAAGGCCCGCAGGCCCAGCGCGCAAAGTCCGGCAAAGGCCGTGCCGCCCTGCCGCCGCAGCCAGATGCCCGCGAGCCAGAGCACATAGAGGCTCACACTCAGGCCGGAGAGCGCGGCAATGGCCCAGGCGCCGCGCGGCACGGCCCAGTAATGGTACAACGGCAGGCAGGCCAGGGTCATGACCGTGCCGGTCACGGCCGGGGTCAGGGTGTCGCCGTGGGCGTAATAGGCGCGCACCAGAACCATATACACGATCCACAGCGGCGTGGAGGCCAGCATGATTTGCGTGAGCGGCACGGCGGCCTGGGTCTCGGCCGCGCCGAAGCGGCCGCCCTGAAAGATCACGCCCAGAATCGGCCAGGCAGAGGCCATCATCCAGAGCGCGCAGGGGATAATCAGGCCGAGCCCGGCGCGCAGGGCCGTGCGCAGCGTCTGATCAAAGCGCTCCTTGTCGCCCTGGGTGAGCAGAGCCACCAGAAAGGGGTAGGAGGCCACGGCCGCGGCCTGGCCCATCAGGCCCACGGGCACCTGGGCAATGCGCCGCGCGTAGTTGAGCAGGCTGACCGCGCCGTCGCCCGCCAGACTGCCGAAAACGCGCAGAAATTGCTCATCCAGCATGATCACGGTCTGGCCCAGCATCAGGGGCAGGGCCGTGATCAGAAACCGGCGCATCAGGCGGTGCCGCCAGACAAGGCGCAGGCGCAGGCCGCCCCCGGCGGCCACGCACAGCGGCAGGGCAAAAGCGCCCAGGGCCGCGCCCACGGTCACGCCAGCGCAATAGCCGGTCATGCCTCTGGCCTTTGCAATATGCGGCAGCAGCAGGCCGCCGGCAATGATGCAGCCGTTGTAGATCAGCGGCGCCAGGGCCGGCACGCTGAATTGCCGCCGCAAATAGAGCAGGGCCATAAGGCAGGCCCCACAGAGAAAAAATATCTGGGCAGGCAGAATAATCCGCATGAAAAATGCCAGCCGCTGCCATTGCTCCGGCGAAAAGCCGGGCGCCACCAGCCGGGCCAGGGAGTCCGCGGCCAGTATGCCTGCGCCGGTAAGCAGAACCGAAATGGCCAGGGTCCAGAAAAACACGCAGGAAAAAAAGCGCCAGGCATCGGCTTCATCCTCCTCGAAACGGCGCGAGAGCAGGGGGATGATGGTGATCGACATGAAGCCGCCGGCCAGCAGGTAGTTGATGATGTCCGGCACTACAAAGGCGGCAAAGTACATGTCCGCCTCATTGCCCGCGCCGAACTGCCAGGAGATGACCTTGTCCCGCACAAGGCCCATGAGGCGCGAGAGAATGGCGCTTGCAGCCAGAATCAGGGCCGCCGCGCCCATGCGCTGCCGCGCCGCGAGCACTCCCATCAGCGTTTTTTCCCGCCGGCGTGTTTGGTCCGAGTCTCCGCACGGCTCTTGCCCTGCCCGACAGGGCCGCCAGAGCCGCGCCGCGCATGGCCTTTGCCTCTTGCACGCTCCTGTTTGGCGCGCTTGCCCGCGGGTGCGCCGCCAGGGACGTTTGGATTGCGTGAAGTGCGGGAGCGGGGCGAAGCGGAGGAGCCGGGGCGACGCCCTTTTTTCCTCGCGCCCCTGGGCAGTTCCAAAGGCATAAAACGGATTTCCAGGCGTCCGGGGCGCACATCTTCCAGAATGACTTCCAGGCTTTGCCCCAGCCGCCAGATCACGCCGGAATTCCGCCCCAGCAGGCATTGCTGCCGGGCGTCGTACTCATACCAGTCCTCGCCCAGATCTTCCACGCGGATCATGCCTTCCACGGGCATGGCGCTCAGCTCCACAAACAGGCCGAAATCCGTGACTCCGGAAATAACGCCGAAAAAGCGCTCGCCCTCGCGCCCTTGCAGGGCGAGGCAGCCCAGGCGGCGCGCCAGCTCACGCTCGCAATCCATGGCCGCGCGTTCGCGCCGGTTCAACCGATCCCCGATGCGCAGCAGCTTCTGCCCCGCGGGCAGGGGGCTGAGAGCCAGGCCCAGTGAGGCTTTCAAGGCGCGGTGCGTGAGAAGATCCGCATAGCGCCGGATGGGCGAGGTGAAATGGCAGTACGCCTCGGAGGCCAGGCCGAAATGGCCTTCATTTTCCGGCTGGTAGCGGGCCTGGGGCATGGCCCGCAGGCAGAGCCGATCCACCAGGTATTGCCGGTCCGTGCCCTGGGCCTCGGCCAGAATGCCCTGAAGGGATGCGGCCGTGGGTCTGGGGGGCAGGGGTTCCAGGGCCGTGGCTGTCAGCGTGCTGAAAAGACTTTGCAAACGCTCCGGGTCGGGCCGGGGATGCACGCGGTACAGAAAGGGCAGGCCGGACGCCTCAAGATGCCGGGCCACAGCCTCATTGGCCGCGATCATGAACTCTTCGATCAGCCTGTGGGCATCATGGCGCTGGCGAAAGCCGATCTTCCGCACGCGGCCCTGCCCGTCAAAGCTGTAGTCCGGCTCGGGCAGATCGAAATCCAGGCTGCCGCGCGCCTTGCGGGCCGCGCGCAGCACTGCGTAAAGCCGGAACGCCTCGGCCAGCATGGCCAGTATTTCCTTGCCGCGCGGATTTTCAGCCAAAGCGGTCAGGGCTGCCGGGTCCTTGTCCAGCAGGCAGGCTTTGACCTGATCATACGTCAGGCGCGCCGCGGAACGCATGACGGCAAGCGCAAAGCGCGTGGCGCCCGGCTGCCCGTCAGGGGAAAAACGGATCTCGGCCAGCACGGCCAGCCGATCCTCCTGAGGCTTGAGGCTGCACAGGCCGTTGGAAAGGGCAGGGGGCAGCATGGGTTCCACGGAGCGGGGGAAATACCAGGAATTGCCGCGCTCCAGGGCTTCGGCGTCCAGGGCGCTGCGGCCGGGCACATACTGGCTGACATCGGCAATGGCCACCCGCAACAGCCAGCCCTTGCCGCCGGGCAGGCCTTCGACCTGCACCGCGTCGTCAAAATCTCTGGCGTCCGCGCCGTCAATGGTCACCAGGGGCAGGGAGCGGAGATCCTCGCGTCCGGCCAGATCCTTGCGCGAGGGCGCGGCGGGCAGAGCTTCGGTTTCAGCCAGGACAGCCGGGGGAAAGTCGCGCGGGGCCTCGTGGTTCAGTTTGACCAGTTCCTCCTGCACGGCCACGTCGTCCTCGCGTCCGTACGCGCCCAGAAAGCGCGCGCTCCAGAGATCCGAGGCCAGGCGTTCCTGCGGGGCCAGCAGCACCAGCGCGCCTTTTTCCGGCACGGGCGCTCCCGCGGGCAGCTCCGCGTGAAAGGCTGCGGGCAGGCGGCTGTCCGCCGGAGTGCAGGCCAAAAGCCTGCCGGTGCGGCTTTGCACATGCGCCGGCACTTCCTTGAGCCCTCGCTCCAGGACTTCCACGATGCGTCCTTCCGGATTGCGGCCCGGGCCGCGGCCAAAATCCCCGCCGTTGCGCCCCGAAGCGCGGGGGGCCAGCATGACCCGCACCAGATCCTGATGCCAGGCCTCATTGCTTTGCAGGGGATGAATGTAAATATCCCGTGCTGCGAGCGGGCGCGCGCTGCGCCCCGAAGCGCGGGTTTTGCCCGGGGCCTGCTCCGGAGCCGGGATGCTCAGCGGCGTCACGAATCCCCCGCCGTTGCGCAAGGCGCTGAAGCGGCCGATGACGCTTTTCAGGCTCTCGGGCCGGGTCCAGAGACCGCCGCGCAAGCGTACCAGACGCCCTTGCCGCGCCAGTTCGGACAGGCTCGCTTCCAGATTTTTTTTGGCCCTGCGCGGCAGGGCCGCCGCGCGCAGCAGACCGTCGAGGCGCACAGGCCGGGCCTGGCGGTCGAAAATTTCCAACAGCTCTTCGCTGCCAGGGATTGGGGAATCATGGGAACGCGCCAGGTCGTCTTTATGTTTTTTCACTCTGTTCCTGCTGTTGCAGTAGTATGCAAGCAAAGGGGCAAAAGAAGCGGCAAGCGGTAAAGCCGCGTCCTTTTGCCCGCCGATTGTACGGTTTGTGTACTTTTTTCATCCATACAGCCGGCAACATGGCCTGAGAAGAACCTTTCCGGGCATGCTCCTTGCTCACGGCTCTTGCTCCAGAGAGAATACGGCGGAACAAAAGCGGGTCTTGAGGCTTTCCGCCCCGCATGGGGCCGGCCAGGCAATCAGTTCCGGTTGCCCCCGAAAAGCCGCAGCATCATCAGGAAGAGGTTGATGAAGTCCAGATACAGGGTCAACGCGCCCATGATCGCCCCGCGGCGGATGGCCGTGCCGTCATCCAAAGGCGCAGCTTCGCCGAAGCGGCGCAGCTTCTGGGTGTCATACGCTGTAAGGCCGGTAAAGATCAGCACGCCGAGGCAACTGATGATGAAATCCATCATGCTGCTTTTCAGGAACAGGTTTACCAGCATGGCGATGATCAGGCCGATCAGGCCCATGAACAGAAAGCTGCCCATGCCCGTAAGATCCCGTTTGGTTACGGCCCCGTAGACCGACATGGCCAGAAACGTGCCTGTGGTCACCAAAAAGGCATTGGCGATGGACGCAATGGGATAGACCACGAAAATGGACGAGAGCATGGCTCCGGTGAGCGCAGAGTAAAGCAGAAAGAGGCCTGTGGCCGTGCCTGCCGACATTTTATGCACCGCCGCGGAAAGCGCAATGACCAGAGCAAACTGGGCCACGATCAGGCCGATCATCACCAGGCTGTTGCCCAGAATCACATCGCGGATGGCCGGGGACGTGGAAACGGCGTAGGCTACCACCGTGGTCAGAGCAAGGCCCGCGGTCATCCACTGATAGACCTGGCGCATATAGATGGAAACGGCGTTGACGCCGCTCTGGGCGATACTGCGGGTAGTCGGTGACATATGTCCTCCAGAAAGACTGTTGATGGCTGAGCAAAACATGCGCAAAACCGCGCCCCGGCATTCCGCTGCGAAGCCGGGCGGAGACCGTTTTTTCGGACTCCTTTGGGCATATTACATGACTCCGCTCCTGTTTAGCAAGTGCCCGCGTCTTGCCCGCCGCTGCCGGGCGTGTTAGGTTCAGAGCAGTTGCACCGTGAAGCTGCTCTGCCGGCGCGAGAGCGACAGCCGCATCATTCTTGAAAAAATGCCTTTTTTTCGCTGACGCGGATTGAATCTGGATACGTTCAATCAGAAAATGCTCTCACAGCACGGCAGGATGTGAAAGCTCCGCCGCGCTCATGAAAAAACCTGTCGCATGTAAGGAGTTGACCATGAAATTACCCCGCCTGCGCGTTCTTTCGGCTCTGGGGCTGGCCTTGTGTCTGGCGCTTGGCCTGGGCCTTGCGCCTTTCTTCCCGGCTGCCGCCCGCGCTGCCTCGTCCAATCCGGCTCAGTCCGCGGATCCGGCCGTCAGGCTGGAAACAAGCCTGGGAGACATTGTGGTGCGCCTGGATGCCCGCAAGGCTCCGATCAGCACCGCCAACTTTATCCAGTATGTCAAATCCGGGCACTATGACGGCACGATTTTCCACCGCGTGATCAAGGACTTCATGATCCAGGGGGGCGGCATGACCGCCGAGCTGAAGGAAAAGCCCGCCCGCGCGCCCATCCGCAATGAGGCGGACAACGGGCTCAGGAACCGGAAATACACTATTGCCATGGCCCGCACCGCGGACCCCCATTCGGCGGGTTCTCAGTTCTTCATCAATACCAGGGACAACGCTTTTCTGGACTTTAAAAGCCAGACGCCCCAGGGCTGGGGCTATGCCGTCTTCGGCAAGGTAATCAAGGGGCAGGACGTGGTTGACAAGATTGCAGGCGTGACCACCGGCAAAAAGGGTTTTTATGAAGATGTGCCCACTACGCCAGTGATCATCAAAAAAGCCACGGTCATTGAATAGAGCGGTTTGCTGTTGAAAACGGCAACCGCTCTGGCTGCCGCTCCCGCGGCCGCCAGAGCAATTTCAAAGTGAAATTGCTCTAAAAGCAAGATGCGCTACCGCGCGGTCAGGGCCGCGAAGCGGCGCATACTCAAATGGCAGACCGATACGGCCAGGGCGTCCGAAACATCCAGAGCCCAGGCGGCCTCTTTGACGTTGAGCAGGCGCCTGACCATAAAGGCCACCTGTTCTTTTTCCGCCCGGCCCGTGCCCACCAGGGATTTTTTGACCAGCGTGGGCTCATAGTCGCTGATACATACGCCGTGCGCCGCGCAGGCGGCCACGGCCACGCCTCTGGCCTGGCCCAGTTTGAGCGCGCTGGCCGCGTTTTTGGCTGTAAACACCTGCTCTATGGCAGCCTCGTCGGGCCTGAAGCGGCTCATGACCGCCGTAAGCTCATGGTAAATGCGGGCCAGGCGCTCGGAAAACGCACTGCCCGCAGAGGCCGTGCGCACAATGCCGCAGTCCACGAGCTGCAAAACGCCCGAGACTTCGCGCACCACGCCCCAGCCCGTGCGCTGCGAGCCGGGATCAATGCCTATGACGGTAACTGGCTGCATAGACGGTCACGCTTTTGCCTTTTGTTCCGCTGTAGCCCGTAAGGGCGTACCATAGCGACCGCAACGGCAACAAGGTATTTCGGCGCAGCGATCGTAACACAGAAAACGAAGTCTTGGTGTCAGATGGCACTAGAGCATTTTGCTTTTGAAGTTACCCAATAAATCCCAAGAAGTCCAAAAATATCTATTTAACATGCTATTTCATTATGTTAAATATATCTCTTTGCTTCATGCCATCCACCCAAATCCTCCAGAATCCACAAAAATTGTTGGTAGACACGTTGGTAGCCTTTTGGTAGGTCTGGGCTGTCAATGACGGCGTTTCCCAAGGTCGGGCAGTGCTGCCCCCGACCCTGGGAAACTGAGCGGGGTTCCCCCTCTCAGCTACCGGCATATTTCTTGTCATACCTTGTATCAGAAGGATTTTTCAGGAATATGCTGGTAGCGGTCAGTCCAACCGTACCAAAAACACCACTCTGGA
This sequence comes from Desulfovibrio sp. ZJ200, assembly GCF_011039095.1. NCBI lineage: Bacteria > Pseudomonadati > Thermodesulfobacteriota > Desulfovibrionia > Desulfovibrionales > Desulfovibrionaceae > Desulfovibrio > Desulfovibrio sp. ZJ200. Next base: position 82,163 of record NZ_JAAKEH010000008.1, read on the forward strand.
GGTGCCGGATGAAACTGACCGACACATTCATACGGCATGTCATAGCCAACGGCAAGATTCAGAAGCATTCGGACGGCGGCGGTCTGTTTCTCTACGTCACGCCCACGGGCAAAAATCGTGGCGGTTGGCGTACCGCTTCGCGGGCAAGCAGAAGCTTCTTTCCCTTGGGCCGTATCCGTCCGTGGGCCTGCGCGAAGCACGGGAAAAACGGGAAGAGGCCAAAAAGCTGCTGCGGGAACATACCGATCCCAGCGAGGCCCGACGCCAGGCCAGAGAAGCGGCGGCGGAAGCGGCCCGCAACTCTTTCGAGGACGTGGCGCGGGAATGGTACGCCAAATATTCAGCGAAATGGGTTCCCGCATACCAAAAGGCGGTCATCCGCATCATGGAGGAAAACCTCTTCCCCCACATTGGCAAACGTCCCGTCAACGCTATTACCCCAAGGGAACTGCTGGCCGTTCTCCGGCGGGTGGAAGAACGGGGTGCGTTGACCATAGCCCACAAGGCGCTGCGCGATGCCGGACGGATTTTCCGTTACGCCGTTGTCACCGGCAGGGCGGAACACGACATTGCCGCCGATTTGCGCGGCTCACTCGCGCCCACAGCCAACGGTCACCATGCGGCCATCACCGAACCCGTTGCCGTGGGCGAACTGTTGCGCAAAATCTACGCCTATGAGGGGAACTTTTTCATCTCTCGCGCCC
>NZ_JAAKEH010000093.1:0-3656 GCF_011039095.1 Desulfovibrio sp. ZJ200
TTTGACTTTTTATGAAAGTCAAAGGTGGCATTCAGGCGAAAAACGCGGTTTTCGCCTGAATGTACGCCGCGTTGCGGCGGCTGCCGCTTTCGCGTCAGCAGAGCATTTTCAAAGAGAAAATGCTCTAAAATATCTGCCAATTGCCTGGCTGTTGCTTTTACATCAAGATACGCATGAACAGCCTTGGTTCGGATTTCTTCAGATGCAAATTTCATCTCTGCAATCTAAACGATTTTTAAATAAAATAAAAGTCAAATTGCTCTAATGAAAAGGCAATTTATAACTATTGTCGTAGAGAAAATAGATCAGATAGTATCCAGCTTACACTAAAAAAATTGTAGATCCGTTTAAGATATACGATACAGTAATACAATTTTTACATGAAAATTGCTTTTCTGGTATTATATATAATATGCAATTTGCATATATAATTTCTTTATGTATAACTGGTGCTCGTAGAGCAATTCCAAATGAAAAGACACTTGCGGCAAAATTATGTGCAACAAAAATTTTGGAAATATATAATTTGTGCAAAAATAAAAATGAATTTGATTCTTTCATAAAAAGAAAATTGTCAGTTCACTCTGAAATTGTATATAATATTTTACATTATCTGAAAACTAATTATACAAAAAAAATAGAAATATATATTTTACTTCCAGATTTTTCAAAAAAATCCAAAATATTAAATACCATATAAATAGTAACAAACGAGGATAAATTCTAATGCGTATCGGAATTTTTATACAACATCTATTGAGAGGACTTGGCGGTGCAGAACGTGCGGCCATCAACATCGCCAGGGGAATGCTTGAGCGAGGACATGACTGTTTCCTGTTCCATGATACGCCGCCGAACATGCTTGATATCCCTTCTTACTCCATTCCTCAGAGAATTGTTTGTTGCAACATTTCCTCTGGTAATGGAATAAATAGCGTCACAACTGCTAAAAGAGTAATCCTGAAATGCCGTTGTGACGTTGCATGTATTTTCAGCTACGACACCTACAGCCTGTTTGCATTATCCGCGACAGTGGGTACCGGCTTGCCGCTTGTGTGCTCCGAACGTTCCGCGCCGTGGTTGGAGGAAAATATTCTTTGGAACCGGCGAGAACGCCTGCTTTGTCTTGCTTCAGCAGATATAATCCATCTGCTTTTTCCATCCTACACGGCATCTCTGCCGGAAAAATTACGCAGTCGAGTGAGGAGCATCCCCAACTTTTTTGACCCGCAAGCGTATTCTGATGAACCTTCCCTGCGTGCGCGTCAAAATAAAGTTGTGCTTGCTGTCGCAAACCTGCAGGAACCGATAAAGCAACTCTCCCTACTTATTTCCGCTTTTGCCATATTACATGCTGAGTTTCCAGACTGGGAATGCCATATCTGCGGTGATGGCCCGTTCTATAAACAGTATCAAAATTTAATTGATGCGTATCATTTGAGTTCCTGTGTATTCCTTGAAGAAAGTGTAAAAGATATCGATAAATAGTACGCTGTTGCACAAATCTTCTGTCTGCCTTCACGCTCGGAAGGGTTCCCTATGTCACTTCTTGAAGCACAGTCACATGGGTTACCTTCAGTCGGCTTTTCAAACTGCCAGGAGTCAATGAGCTGATCATGCACGAATGCAATGGCCTTTTGGTTTCGAATATGGACGCGCCATCGCTGGCAGAAGCATTGGCAAGATTAATGCGAAACGAAAATTTACGGCTCCAGTACGGCTCAGCTGCCAGAGAAGGAATCTCCGCTTACAACCGAGAACGTATTCTTGATCAGTGGGATGAGCTCTTTACCGACGCAAGCAGCCGAAAAGGCCATACAGTGCTTGACAAAGTGTATGCGAACTTGCCGCAAGAGCAATATGAACGTGAATTATGCTGCCTTGTTGGAACACGCATGGACGCTGGCGAATCCAACTGCAAATCGGAGGTTTCTTGTTTGCTGTCGTTCACGGATTCGGCTGGATGCCCTAATTCGACGCCTGCGCAAGACAACTTCGGGGGACAAATCATGCGCATCGGAATGTTGATTTTTGCCCTGTGCGCTGACAAGGGCGGGGCGGAACGTGCCGCCGTCAATATCGCCTGCGGGTTTACTCAGAAAGGACATGCTTGCACCCTGTTTTATGCGGCAAGGGCAGGAAGCATGCCCGCATATGACATACCGGATGCGGTAGCCTGTGTAAACCTCGGTATTTTTTCTCCTTCTATGATCTGGCTGGAGCACGCACGGGCCGCAGTGCTGGGGAACGTCTTGATGCGCTTCTTGTATTCAATTCAACCTCTTTCGGAAGAAACTATGCTATATTGTGTCATGGATTGCATATTCCGCTTGTCTGGTCGGAACACAATGATCCACAAATTATTGAAGCTGAACTCTGGAGTCGCGCCGAACGGCTTGCGTATATGGCTGCAAGTGATGCCATTGTAGTATTATGTAAAGGATTTATCACATCTCTCCCTACATTTCTCCAGCGACGTACAGTTGTTATTCCAAATTTTCCATATCTTGCCAATAAGAGTAATTCACTCATTTCTCAAACGCATCGCAAACGTATACTGACTGTCGCACGTCTCTATGAACCAGAAAAACAGCTCTCCATACTGCTACACGCCTTCGCTTCGCTCAAGGATAACTTTCCCGGCTGGGAGTGCCACATCTGCGGGGAAGGACCGCACCGCAACTACTACGAAACACTTATTACCGATTTGGGGGTAAACAACAGGATAACTCTGCCGGGAGCAATGGAGGACATTTCCGCTGAATATGCCGAAGCCGATCTGTTCACCCTGCCATCCCGCTACGAAGGATTCCCGTTAGCCCTTGCTGAGGCGCAAGGTTTCGGCCTGCCCGCTGTGGGCTTTGCCGCCTGCCCCGGTGTCAATGAAATCATCGTGCATGGCGAAAACGGCTTGCTTGCCCCGGAAATGACAGCGGAAAGCCTGGCGAAACAACTGCGCACCCTCATGACGGACGAACAATTGCGGCAACGCATGGGCACGCGGGCGCGGGAGCTTTCCGCGCGGTATGATAGAGATCGGGTGCTCGACCAGTGGGAAGTACTTTTCCGGCGCGTGGTCAATAGAAAAAAAACAACGGACTTGGACTCTATAGCCAGTATTGAGGATCCAGATATCCGGGGCACACTCCGCACACTGGTAACCAATCCGCTAGATACAAAAGACAATACAGAATCAAAAAGAGTGTTGAATATGCTTCGTTCCAGTGTAAAGCATCATATCAATCTTCATATGTCGCGTCTATCACTGTCTAAAAAGGAATTTTCAAAAAAATAAATAGACTGTATTTCATGTATAATAAATATATTTTGTAATATATATAGCAGTATACTAAAAAATATGGAGTATATATAGTGTCGAATGCAATTTCCGTCATTATTCCCATATACAATGCGGCTCCGTACTTGCGCCGCTGCCTAGGGCCTGTTCACTCTATTTGACGAATTATATTCATGGGGTATACTCGCCCCCATGAACATAACCAAAGAACAATATGAACGCATTGCCGACTGCTTCCCCCGACAGCGGGGAAATGTTTCCCTGGATAATCGCCAGGTTCTCAATGCTATCCTCTATGTCGCGGAAAATGGCTGCAAGTGGCGGCGTCTCCCAAAAGAATTCGGCAACTGGCATACCA
>NZ_JAAKEH010000094.1:0-3309 GCF_011039095.1 Desulfovibrio sp. ZJ200
AAGTCCGGTCTTGTGTTTGATGACGCTTTGGTTGAAACTTTGCATCGGGAACTCCTTGGGCATGACGCCCGGTTGATGGGTTGCTTACACTTCCATCAAAACGGAGTTCCCTTTCCTTTTCAAGGGGTACTGTCAGATCAAGTCGAAACTAGAGCAAATAATCCATCCCTGTGGGAAATGGCAATCTCACATGTTCCACGAAGATTGCACTTTCTCACCATGCACACAGGAGGCTCGCAACCCTGAGACGCAAAGACAGCGACACCCCAAAGCGATTCTCGTTTCTCATGGTTTTTCTCCATACCTATCCGCGACGCGTCGGATGCGATCCAGTTTCCCGCCAGATGCACACCTGCAACGATCCCGATTCCGCATCATGCGTCTTTGTTTTCGCACGGATACCTGTTCCTCCGTAAGGATTCTCTGCCCAATCATGTCAAGCAAAAATTTGCTGTGCCTGCGCTCTCCAGTTGAACGTATGCGGATTGCCTTGGCCATAGCCTCATATTCAAAGAAGGAGTCGGTTGAAAAAGTCATGATACGCTGTGCAGGACCCGCCTTGACCAACAGAAAAGGTTGTTGGATCAAGACGGCAAACGCAAGGAGGATACCGCATGGCTCGTCATCGCTTGTCAGACCCATCGGCACAGCAACCGCCCGCCCGGGCAGGGCGACATGATACGCCTACCTTTGTCGCAAATGTCTATCTGCCGCACGTCACGATCCGCAAGCGGAGCTGGCGCGTGGATGAGCGCATTGCGCGGCAGCATCTTTCCCCGGCATTCGGCGGCAGGCGACTTGCCGACATCCAACGCCACGAGGTGGAGGACTGGCTGCACGGGCTGTCCACCAGCGGTCTGGCCCCGGCCACCTGCAACCGCATTCTGGCGGTATTCAAGACAATCTGTTCTCTGGCGGAAAAGCGCGACGTTCTGCCCGCCGGGCAATCACCCTGTTTGGGCGTTTCTTCCTTTAAAATCCACACGCAACGCGAACGCTATCTCACGCGGGAGGAGGCGCAACGCCTTATGCGGGCGCTGGAAAAAAGCGACCGGTCGGAAGCCTTTGCCCTCCGCCTGCTTCTGCTGACCGGGGCGCGCAAGAGCGAAATCCTCAAGGCCCACTGGGAAAACATCCGTCTGGATCAGCGGCTTCTTACAGTGCCGCTGTCCAAGTCCGGCAGGCCGCGCCATATCCTGTTGTCCGCCGCCGCAGTAGCGGTTCTTCGCGCCATACCGCGCATTCCGGGCAATCCGTGGCTCTTCCCCGGCCATGCTCCGGACAAGCCGCTTTCCGATCTCTATCTGTTTTGGGACAAGCTCCGCCGGGAATTGGGGCTTGCGGATGTGCGCATCCACGTGCGGCACACGTTCGCCAGTTTTCTCGTGAACGCCGGTCATTCGCTGTACGAGGCGCAAAAGATGCTGGGGCACCGCGATCCCCGAACCACCATGCGCTATGCCCACCTAGGGCAGGCGTCACTGCTGGCGACAGCGGAAACCGTGAGCGGATTTTTCACTCTGCCAGCACGCGCCGACAGAAACTTTTTCCCGTCGCCCGTCTGGAGCCCCCCCTTGGAGAGCTGCACGCCGATCATCTCTGAAATGGGAGGGACACGGGACGGCGTATCCCATAGAAGATAGCGGGTTTTCACCAAAAAGGAGGTGTGGAGACTTTTCTGACAGACGCTGGAGGCCTTCGAACCTGCCGGGCTGTTTGCGGACGTGTGTGGACTGCTCATCGACAGACGCACTGTCAATGAGCTTTTGAAGCAAAATACCTGCAAGAGCCCTTTTAGGCAAGACTCTCCTGCGGAAAAAAAGTTCCCCGCCCGCGGGTTCAAAAAAACATTCATTATTTCAATGTGCTTTTCCCTTCGGAATCTTTTGATCCTCCAAAAAACCGACAGTGCGTCTGACACTGAGTGCTTCACCAAATATCGGGAGCAGAACGCCCCCGGAGGAATCTGAGGAGGATCTTGTATGCTTACGAAAGGAGCTATCGGAAATCTCATCAACAGATATCGGGTGGCCGGGATGCTGGTCATGGGCGCGGTCGGTCTGGCCGTGGCGGCGGATCCGGTGGTGTCGACCTGGGATAAGAAGGAAGTCACCATAGACGGCACCACCACCAACCCCGACGTCACTGAAGGGGCGGCACTCTTTCCCCTGACAAAAACCAAGGCGGAGAATACGGGCAAAACGTCAAGACCGAGACGCTCATCATCAGCGGCGGGGGGGATCTGACGCTGACTGGCAACAGTCGTGTCGTGCATTACAACAACGGCCACACCACGGATAAGCCGGAAATCAAGGATATGGATGTGAAAATGACCGGCGGCACGCTGACGATCACGAGCGCCGACGACACAACCGGCCTTAAATTTTCCAGCCTGGATGCCAATACCTTCGACCTTTCCAAGGGCGAAGTGGAGCTGACCGGCAACGACGCCAATACATGGGATGAGGCCGCCTACATCGGCGCCTACAATGGTATGAAGATCTCCGGCGCCGCTGCTGAGACTACGATCACCATGAACAAAAACAGTGAGCTCTTCGCCGGCGACTACCTCTACATTGATGGCGGCCCATCACCATGGCTGGCGAGAAGACCGCCGGGGGGGAAGAGCGATGCCGACGGTTTCGGCGCCAAGGCGGCCCATATCATGTTCGCCGCATCGGGGGAGAACCGCATCAGCGGCGGCACCATCACTGTGGCCGATTACAAGTACGGCGTGATGAGCGCCAAGAAGCTGGACATGACCGGCGGCACACTCAATGTGGTGGGCGCTCTGCTGCTCCAGCCCGACTCGGGCGCGAAAGGCGACAGCAGCAATATCATGTATAACGGCGACGACACCGGCGCCTTCAACATTTCCGGCGACAGCACTACTGTGACCGTGGCCAAAGGCGGCGCGATCTTTGCTCCCTATACCCGGATCAAGCAGACCGGCGGCAAGCTGACCGTCAACGGCGCGCTCTGGACGCAAGACCCCAAGTTTGAGAAAAATTTTGCCCGTAGCAGTTACCCCCTTGAAAAAGTCGATCTTGTGATCGAGGGCGACGCCACCGACGGCCTCGTGGGCGGCTTAGGGCCTGTTCATGCTATTTGACGAATTATATTCATGGGGTATACTTGCCCCCATGAACATAACCAAAGAACAATATGAACGCATTGGCGATTGCTTCCCCCGACAGCGGGGAAATGTTTCCCTGGATAATCGCCAGGTTCTCAATGCTATCCTCTATGTCGCGGAAAATGGCTGCAAGTGGCGGCGTCTCCCAAAAGAATTCGGCAACTGGCATACCA
>NZ_JAAKEH010000095.1:0-3288 GCF_011039095.1 Desulfovibrio sp. ZJ200
CGGGAAATGTGCGTGAAAACGAAGGGTTGCCGCCGGTGTTTCCCATTGTTATATACAATGGAGGCAAGGCGTGGAAAGCGCCGCAGGATGTGGCGGCATTGTTCGCTCCCATGCCGGAGAGCCTGAAATTTTATCGTCCCCAACACCGGCATTTTTTGCTGGACGAAAGCAGTGTGTCGGGAGATGAACTGGACAAAAGCACGGGCCTGGTCGCGCAGCTCCTGAGACTGGAACGAGCGCAGGAGCCGGAACAGGTCCGGCAGATAGTCAGGGAATTGATAAGCCGACTTCATGGGCCTGAATACCTGCTTTTGCGTCGGGCGTTTACAGTATGGTTGGGCCGTGTTGTCCTTAAACGCTCCGGAATAACAGAAGAAATTCCCGAATTTCAAGACTTGCGGGAGGTGGACGCCATGTTGGAAGAACGCGCCGCTCAGTGGAAAGATGAATATATTCAGCAAGGGGTAATGATTGGGAAGGCTGAAGGGAGAGCTGAAGGGAGGGCTGAAGGAAAGGCTGAAGGTATAGGATTGGCCTTGCGGGATTTGCTGGAGGCCCGATTTGGAACGCTCCCCCAATCCGTGACTTCCTATATCGCGAGTTCATCCGATTCAAACGCCCTGCGGAAACTGACGCTTTCCGCATACCATGCGGAGTCGTTGCAGGCGTTTATTGACCAGATCAAAAAAGATGACGCCAAGCTGATGTGATTATATATCCAGCAAAACATAATGCCGCTTGTTTTTTCATGATGCAAGCGGCATTTGGGGGGGAGAGCATTTTTGCTAATGAAAATATCCACAACTGTAGAGCATTTTTGATTGAACATATCCATTTTCAATCACTTCGCCGCCATCATTTCGCATCCAGACTTCATCCGTAGCTTCCTTCGTCGCAACGGCTGAAGCAATGAGCCTGAAAACCACGCTTTCCAGGCGCTTGTCCCGCTTGCGGGGAAATGATGGCAGCGCTGCTTTTGAAATTGAATAATTTCAAAAGCAAAATGCTCTAAGGTGTACTATGTTCGATATATTTAGAAAAAAAATTATATCAGGAATAGAAGAACGTTTGACTTCTTCAAAATTTCGTTATGTTGACAACAGTCTTGCTTATTATGCAAACCCTTGCGAAGCAAACTCCCACAAGGACAAGGAATGGTTCCTCAAAAATAGAATTCCAGATGTACAAATATTCCTGCGTGCCAATATGAAGTATATTGACACACATGTGATAAGTAAGGGATTGCTGTACGATATGCTTGCGGATAGGCATTCCCGAGAAACATTGGTGCTCGTGACGCTTTATGCCATTTTAGGGCATCGTTTCGTTAAGTTTCCGTATTATGCGGAAAACGCTATCCAACTGAAAAGACATCTGGCGAAGACCTGCGCCGTCTCCGATCCCGATGTGGATATGGAGCGTTCAATGGCCGGAGGAGTCGCCGATCTCGGCCCGCTGTTCAGATATGCCGTGCCTGTGGCAGGAGAGCAGATAGAATTGTACGCCAATCCGGAATTTCTCTATCAGCTTGCGGCATTTCCGCCATATTGTTATGCGTCGGATACAATCCGTGTGGAGGTAACTCGCGGCGACTTCATTCTTGACTGCGGCGCCTGCTATGGCGATACGGCCTTGATGTTTGCCGCCAGGACAGGTGAACAGGGGAAAGTGCTTTCCTTTGAGCCTCATCCGGAAATCGGCAGGCTTTTTCTCCATAACCGGGCATTAAATCCTCGCCTCGCCGGGCGCATGTTCTTTGTTCCTGCTGCGACAAGTGACACAAACCAGGGGGAAATCGCGTTAAACCTGTGTGGGGCGGGGAGTCATGCAGGGGGGCTTGCGACGGAACAACGCGCTCATGTGCCGCAAACAACTCTCGATCAGGAAATAGCGCGCCGTCACTGGGAAAAGGTTGACTTCATCAAGATGGATGTGGAGGGATCTGAACTCGCTACCCTGTATGGCGCGGAAAATATCTTGCGTTGTTTTCGTCCCAAGCTGGCTATTTGTCTTTACCATAAACCGGAAGACTTTTTTACAATTCCAAAATTTTTGCATGATCTGAATTTACAATATACATTTTACCTTGAACACCATTTTATGAATAATTGGGAAACAGTTTTGTATGCTTACCCTGTGAATGAAGATAGTAATTGTTGACTGCGGCAGCGGGAGGAGCCGCGACGGGTTTCGCGGTTTCAGGCCGGGGCTTCGGCTCGTATTTTCGCGGAGCCGCCTTCGCGGGAAGCACCTTTGCCCGGATGACGGGCGCGGGAATGACCACGTTTGCCCTGGGCCATGATGCCCGCCAGTTCCTTCACGGTGTATCCCTTTTCGAGAGTATCAACTGGAGCAGATTACCTTTGACTTTCATAAAAAGTCAAAGGTAATCTGCTCCAGCCCAAAAAGAGTATTGCCATAGGTATCAATGAATAAAAAATGCCGCTTGCATCATGAAAAAACAAGCGGCAGTATACTTTACTGGATATATAAATCACATCAGCTTGGCGTCATCCTTTTTGATCTGGTCAATAAACGCCTGCAACGACTCCGCATGGTATGCGGAAAGCGTCAGTTTCCGAAGGGCGTTTGAATCAGATGAATTCGCAATATAGGAGGTCACGGATTGGGGGAGCGTTCCAAAGCGGGCCTCCAGCAAATCCCGCAAGGCCAATCCTATACCTTCAGCCTTTCCTTCAGCTCTCCCTTCAGCCTTCCCAATCATTACCCCTTGCTGAATATATTCATCTTTCCACTGAGCGGCGCGTTCTTCCAACATGGCGTCCACCTCCCGCAAGTCTTGAAAGTCGGGAATTTCTTCTGTTATTCCGGAGCGTTTAAGGACAACACGGCCCAACCATACTGTAAACGCCCGACGCAAAAGCAGGTATTCAGGCCCATGAAGTCGGCTTATCAATTCCCTGACTATCTGCCGGACCTGTTCCGGCTCCTGCGCTCGTTCCAGTCTCAGGAGCTGCGCGACCAGGCCCGTGCTTTTGTCCAGTTCATCTCCCGACACACTACTTTCGTCCAGCAAAAAATGCCGGTGTTGGGGACGATAAAATTTCAGGCTCTCCGGCATGGGAGCGAACAATGCCGCCACATCCTGCGGCGCTTTCCACGCCTTGCCTCCATTGTATATAACAATGGGAAACACCGGCGGCAACCCTTCGTTTTCACGTACATTTCCCGTCTTGACGAGATCAAGCAGAAGCAAGGTCGCATAGGACAGCGTTCTCAGGGCCATCCAGTGGTCGGGCGTGCTCTGAAACTCCAACAGCAACGCCA
>NZ_JAAKEH010000096.1:0-2807 GCF_011039095.1 Desulfovibrio sp. ZJ200
CATGAACAGCCTTGGTTCGGATTTCTTCAGATGCAAATTTCATCTCTGCAATCTAAACGATTTTTAAATAAAATAAAAGTCAAATTGCTCTAATCCTCAAAAAATTTTTACCTTGCAGAACCTTGGGGAGGCAATCATAGGCCAGCTTTATATCAGAATATGAAATTTTATTTTCCTCCATAAATCCTAATAAAATCTTTTTAGGTAACTCATTAAAAAAAACGTCCAGGTGGCCTATCCATGCGCCAGGCTCTTTTTTTCTTAAAAGAATATCAAGCAGAATATCTGCGGTAATTTGAGCTTTATATGATACATTGCACGAAATTAACGTGCACATAGTATACTTTTTTTTCTCTTCCATCTGCATTCGCTCTCATTTATCGTGAGAGATATTTCCCCTTGCTATTTTCCTGAGCCCTGTCCTGCCCCAGAGCGCGGGAAAGATGCAGCATGTGTTCCTTGTACACAGCCTTCAGGCATTCTTGCCGCCGAGAAAAATAGAGTTTTTCTGCTGGCGTGGCATTGCCTTTGGCGTAATCGGATAAACGTCTGCATTGCGTTTTGATCAGGCTTTCCATGACCGTATCCATGATACGGGCCTTGGGCAGATTTTCCGGAGCATAGGTAGCCTGGAAATCTTCCCTGGCTGTCCTGGGGTTGCTGACAATCCGCCACCGCTCCATAATTTGCTTGTGGCCGTTTTCCGATTTTTGGGCCAACTCTGTTCCATACACACTGAAGTCACGCTGAACCGCAATTTTTTCCATCGCCAGCAATGTATCAAAATCCTTGGCTTTCAGCGCAAGACCCATTTCAGAAGCAGCCTTTTGCAATTCTTTTGAGAGTCGCAATCCCGGTTTAGATTCTCTAATACTTGCTAAAATATCATCCGCCATATCCAATCGGTGGGCAAACTCAAGAGGCGAGCCAGTTTTTACCATATTTTTCTACCGCAGTGGAAAGGTTTACGCCTTTTTCTATAAGCGCTTCAAGGCCCATGCACTCTTTAAGTGTTTGGAGATATTCAGCAGGCAAAGGCAATGTACGGTGGAGGGCATCAGCCTCATCATCCTTTCCTTCATCAATGAGCGCCATAACCTGCTGTACGACTAATTTTCTTTCCTCTTCCGAAAAATGTTTCAAATTCGGTTCCTGCATGGCTTCCTCCAGACGTAGAAAACTTTTACTCCAACGAATATATGCGAAGGTTCCAAGTCCCACAAGCGCCCGTTTAAACAATATTTTTTAATGGAACTATTTTTCAGAATAAAAAAATTTTTATAGTGAAAAATAGTTACATTTTTATTGTGTTTTCCCCTCATGCCTGGCCAGGTAAGCTTCCAGAGCCGCCCTGACCACATCCACTTCCTTGCATTCATGCTCAAAGGCAAAGCGGCGCAGGCGCTGATTCAGCTCCAGGGGAAGAGTGAATGTCTTGGCCTTCACCGGCCCTCCCCTGGGCCTGCCTGTTTTCTTTGCCGTGCTCTCTGGCTGGACGACTTCCGCCCGTGCTTCCGTCGGCTTAAACAGATCGTCTGCCCTGGGCGAAGCATCAATTTTTATCCGTCGTTTTCCTCTGTCGCCAAGACCCATTTTTATATCCTTATGGTAATATTTTTTTATGTAAAAAAATAACTACTGTTTTCTTACCCTGAGCATGAACTCCCTGGCAAGTGCCGCGTAATCCTGAGCGCCATAGCTCTGGCTGCGGTAGTCAAAAATGCTCTGCCCATTGCTGGGCGCTTCTGCCAGCGCCACATTGTCCCGGATGGCCGTTTTGAAAACCAGGTTCCCCCAGCGCTCTTGCAGACCGGCGGCCACGTCGCGGTTGAGCGACTTACGCCCGTCAAAGAATGTGAGCAGAATCCCCAGAGTATGGAGCCGGGGATTGAGATTTTCAATGACCCCTTGCATCGTCTCCCGGATCAGATCAAGACCGGCCAGGGCATAATATTCCGCCTGTACAGGTATCAAAACCCCGTCGGCGGCGGTAAGGGCATTGACAGTCAAAAGCCCAAGGCTTGGAGGACAATCAATGATGGCGAAATCATAGGCCGCGTCTTTCAGCGCTTTTTTCAGAAGATTCTCGCGCCCCAGCTTTGAGGCGAAGGCCAGCTCCGCCACAGCCAAATCCCTGGAGGCGGGCAACGGACTGCTGACGGCAAATCCGCTGCATGATCTGCGGCTTCCCCGTGCCCGAGCGCAACGCATTGCACCGCCTACGGCCAAAGAAGCCAGAGCGATCCTGGAGGTGGCCGCTCCGCATGTGCAGCGCGTCGTCATTCTGGGCTTATGCGCCGGGCCGCGCATCGGCCCCAGTGAACTTTTTCGCCTGGAGTGGCGGGACGTGGACTTGGGCACGGCAATGTTGCGCATGCCAAGCGCCCGGAAAAACCATCTGGAAGACGGCCGGGACATACCCATCCGCAGCGACCTGCTCCGGATCCTGCAAGCATGGCAGCGTCATGACGCGGCGCTGGGCATCCGGCATGTCATCTCCTGGGGCGGTCGCCCGGTACGCAGCATATGCCGGGCCTGGCACACGGCCCTGGAGCGGGCGAACATCAAGCGCCGTATTCGGCCCTATGATCTTCGCCACGCTTTTGCCACATATGCCCTGGCCGGCAGTGCCGACATCGGCAGTGTGGCCAGCCTTATGGGGCATGTTGACGCCTCGATGATCCTCAATACCTATCAGCATGTCCAGGACAACCAGAAGCGTGCGGCTGTGGAAGCCGCGCCCGACATCCTGGGCCTGGCCGGAGCTGCCCGCGCGAAGCGGCTGCCGGGGATGTAAGAAAACGCTT
>NZ_JAAKEH010000097.1:0-2736 GCF_011039095.1 Desulfovibrio sp. ZJ200
GCAAGCTGGTGTTCTATCAAATCGTAACGCTCTCCCAACACCTCATCAAGCAGCGTCCGTGCCATTGCCCGGAAACCGTGGGGCGTCATTTCCTCACTGGTTATTCCCATAGCGCGCAAGGCGGCAAGCAGGGCGGTTTTTGCCATAGGTTTGCCTTTTTGCCAGTTATGAGGAAACACCCATTCCTGATGGCCCGTGTAGGCATACAGCGTTTTCAGTATTCTCATGACCTGCGGAGCCAGCGGAACTATATGCGGAGTGCCCGTCTTGCTGGTGGTGTAGCGCCACTCGCAGGCGTCAAAATCAATATCCGCCCACCTGGCCTGTTGAAGTTCGCCAGGATGCACAAAGACGTATGGAGCAATTTTCAGGGCGCTGGACACCACAAGGCTGCCGGGATAGGCGTCTATGGTTCTCAGAAGCCTGCCCACTTCTTTTGGGTCGGTCATGGTCACAAAATGTTTCGTCTTGTGCGCCCGCAGACAGCCGCGCACGGATGGCAAGGGGTCAATCTCGGCCCGGCCTGTCGCCACGGCAAAGCGCATGATCATTCCGCAGAGAATGGCGATACGCTTGGCGGAATAAAGCTGGCCTTGGGCTTCAACGCCGCGCAACAGTTCAAGAAAATCCGGCCCCTTCATCTCGCCTATGGGCCTTTTGCCGATAATCGGGAAAACGAACTTGTCCAAAAGCACCTCATAGATGTGCATGGACTGCGCCTTGATTTTTGTGGAGTGAATCTCAATCCATTCCCGCGTTACGGCTTCAAAGGTATTGCGGGCGGATTTGACACGCTCCGCCTTTGCTTCCTGTCTGGCGATTCCCGGATCAATGCCAACCGCTTTCTGTGCTCTGGCTTCGTCGCGCATTTTCCGCGCCTGTTCCAGGGAGATGGCCGGATAGCTGCCGAAAGTCAGCAAGCTTTCCTTACCGTCATTTTTGCGGTATTTCATTTTCCAGTGCTTGCCACCGGACGGGTTGACCTGCAAAAACAATCCGCCGCCATCAAAAAGTTTGTACATCTTATCTTTTGGCTTGGCATTGTTCACCTGTGTGGCCGTCAGCGGTTTTATCAATCGTGCCAAGACGTTACCCTCCTCAAAACAAACTCCCACAAGAAACCCCTGAAAAATTTTCCATGACCCCGATCTAAACCCCTATAAGGGGTTCATGTCAAGGGTTTTCCGTGGACTTCGCTGGACGGCTATTTTTGAAATCTTGTTGAGATTAATGAATGTTAGGATATAGTTGGATGCTGATGGAGGGTTTTGAGCTGGTCAAGATAAATTTGCCCAGTCGTCCATCATTTTACGTCGTTCTGGAAGATACTCGGCGCGATTGTAAATGCCGCGAATGCGCTCATGGGGAACATGGGCAAGCTGCCGCTCAATGGCGTCAGGGTGATAACCCTGTTCATTCAACAGCGTACTCGCCATGGAACGGAAACCATGCGGGGTGAACTCATCTTTGGCATAGCCCATGATACGAATCGCGCTGATAAGGGAATAAACGCCGATTGGTTTGAAATGATCCCTCTGGTTAAGAAAAACATGGCTTGCATGATCGGAAAACATTTTCATTTCATTCAGCACTGCAATGGCTTGAGGACTGAGCGGCACAAGATGCTCACGCCGCATTTTCATTTTTGAGGCGGGAATGCGCCAGAGTCTGTCCTCAAAATCGAACTCGCTCCACTCGGCATTGCGGATTTCCCATGAACGGCAAAAGGTCAACGCCATAAGCTGCAAGGCCCCCCGCACTGCGGCAACTCCGCGATAGTCGTCAATCCTGAGCATGAGTTCGCCAACTTTTTCAGGGTCGGTGATTGTCGGATGGCGTTTCTTCACATGCGGGATCATGGCTCCCTGCAAATCCGGGATTGGATTGCGCTCTGCAAGGCCGCTGGCGACAGCGTAGCGAAAAATTCCCGAACAAAGGCCGCGTATGGCGTAGGCTGTGGCAATCGTGCCCCTCCCTTCCAGCCTGCGAAGCATAGCCAGGATTTCCTGCATGGAAATATCCGTAATCGGCCTGTTCCCGATATAGGGAAAGGCGTTCTTGCGGAGATTGTCCATTGTTCGTTTGTAATAGTTTGCCGACCATTTGGAAATCTGCTTTTCGTGCCATTCATGGGCAATTTTTTCAAAAGTGTTCCGGGTGTTCTCCCTGTCCAGCTTTTTCTCAACGGACGGGTCTTTTCCGCTGGCCAGAATTTTCTGAGAGTATTAACTAAATAATGTTTTAATGTCATCCAGAGTTCCATTCACATGAAACCTGGCAAAAAGAGCCATCGTCAAGTCAACCCTATGCAGACTCCGTGAAACAACGACCGACTTTCGGCGGAATCTGGCAAACCAGTGACGCTGGCGACAATTGTTCCTTTCTATACGGACTGTGCCACTTTTCCCCTGAAGCAGATCGTTTTCGGCTATCTCCAGAGGATAAACCTTCCACTTGTCCGTACAGTAAAACCAGACTTTCCACTTTTTCAATCGCTCCATCAATCTGTGGAGGGTAGCCTGATCACGCCCTCCACATTCCCAGTCGATGAGTTGACCGGTATCACGACAATAGGCTTTCCAGATCCAAAGTTTGTTTTTTTTGACTTCAGAAAATGCCACATTTCATCAAGCTCAACAATGATGGCCTCACCAGGCTCAGGCTTTTCATAAACACGTTCCGCAAAATTTCGTACCCAACGTAAAACAGCGGGGGGTGAAACATGAAAAATTCGGG
>NZ_JAAKEH010000098.1:0-2724 GCF_011039095.1 Desulfovibrio sp. ZJ200
TTCCGCCGAAAGTCGGTCGTTGTTTCACGAAGTCTGCACATGGTTGACTTGACGATGGCTCTTTTTGCCAAGTTTCATGTAAATGGAACTCTGGATGATATTAAAACGTTATTTAGTTAATACTCTCCTCAGGGGATACGGTGCACAAAGCCATGCTCAGAATAATGGTACGACCATAGGTATCACCGAGACTTTGCATCAGTCTGGTAATCTTGGACAAATTCAAGGGGATGCCAGTAGGAAAATAGCTGGGAATTGGAAGGTATCGTATAGTACCTATCCTGATGGGAAACTGTATTCTTCTGTGCGTGAAGGCTATCGAGGAGGGGGAGGCTCTTCAGCAGGCTCAAGAACATATTTGGACACTTCTCGCATTACGCCAACGGGAAATGAAAACAGGCCGGTAAACATGGCGGTACGCTACCTGGTGCGTGCCCGGCCATGAGCTTACCCGGAACTGTTTGCGCTTGTGGGCGGCAATGTGCCGGATTACCGAGGGTTGTTTTTGCGGGGGCATGGGAGCCAGGCGAGCACGCACTATGGCGTGGTGACGCATCAGAGCGGAGGGCTGGGGCAACTCCAGGGGGATTCTATACGAAATATCACTGGCCGATTTGGAGGTCACGCTCTCGGATGGTATGGCGGGTTTGGTTCAGGACCATTTTATTCCTATTCTTCAGGAGATCGTGGTTCGGCTGGAAATGGCATAGGAACGTCTTGGGGGTTTGACGTTTCAAGGGCCACACCTACAGCTCAGGAAATCCGTCCGGTAAATCGGGCTGTGCGCTACCTTATTCGAGCCCGGCCATGATTGACGAACAAGCCAAAAGCGAATATAATTATAATAAAAAAATAGTTTTTCCAGACAACGGCCTATTAATTATAGCAACTTATCATGGTATATAGCTTTCTATTCAGCTTAAAAGGTGTTCCAGAATATGATTAAAAAAAGAGTAAAAATACCTGAAAATATTATTACTGAATTACTGTATTTATGCAGAAATACGTGTTGTGTTTGCGGAACACGCGGGAGACCACTTCAAATACATCATATTGATGAAGATCCATCAAATAATAGGATAGAAAATTTAATTCCATTGTGCTTAGACTGCCATGCTTCAGCTCATACTAAATGTACTATTGGCAGTCTATACAATAAAAAATTGCTGAAAAAATATAGAAATGAATGTATAAAATTTTATATTGAAGCTAACAAAGAAGCAAAGAGGGTTTTCATCAAAAATAAAATTGGAGTTTAATATGAAAATAGATTTTAATGCTCTAGAAAAAATAGAATATAAGCTTAAAAATGCAAATAGCACTTTTGATATGAATTGGGCAATAAATAAAAAAATTGAGATATTAAGAACTATTATATTGGAAATTTTATCTGTGTATTATCCAAATATTTCGCTTTCAGGAAATAATGAAAAGTTTTTAGATTCTAAAATTGAATCTAGCAGGATATGGGCAACAAGTTTCTATTACGATGGAATGAAAATTACTGGCACAATGATAGGTCAGCTTGTTGGTGGAACCATCGTAGGCGATCTTGAAAGAATGTTAAGATTATGTTTGTCATCTGAAATATTTGATGAAGAAGATGAGGCAATAGAGCTAAAAAAACATCTCAACTTGCTATTAAGCTAGAAGTACGCTGCGCCTTGGATAGCCGTGCCCGTTCCTTATATTCCGATTCTCCCCGCCCGGCAACGCTTTCTACGGCAGTGCCGCGCGTACCCGGAACTGTTTGCGCTTGTGGGCGGGCGAGTTTCCGATTTGCGCGGCCAGTTCCTGCGGGGGCATGGGGGAAATTCCGCAGGGCTGGGAGCGCATCAGGGGCACGCTACAAGAAATTATAGGTGTCTGTTATATTTGGACGGGGTTTGGAGCAGATTTACGAGCAAGTGGAGCATTCGTCTGGAACAGCTCATGGGGAATTTCAGCACCTGCCGCTTCATGGGGAGGATGGTAGGGTCAGTCACCTTTTGTCGGAAAAAACAAGCCAAGCTCGGGAAAACTATTTTTGCGATTTGCATAATCCTACCACTCCCGCCAGAAAGCCCCATATGCTACAGCATCTCCAAACGGGGAAAAACCTTTGGCGGCTCTGGCGTATGACGGCTTCAGACCAGAATACTTTCGATGATCGACAGCTTTTCGCTTTCCTGTCCGGGAAAGAGGTGCGCGTACCTCATCGTCATGGTGATATTTTTATGACGCATCAGCTTTTGCAGCTCCATGAGCGTGACCTGCCCGGACTGCGCCAACCACGAGGCGAAGGTGTGCCGCATGGTGTGCAGGGTAATGGCGTACAGGCTGTCGCCGTCCTCAGGGGCCAGGTTGAGCTTCCTGACTGCGGTTTGGAAGCAAGCCGGAGTTTTTTTAAACGCGGCCTTTTTCCTGGGCTGCTGGAAGATCGGTTCAGCAGACTTGCGATTGTAGGCCTGGAGCATTCTGATCATATCTTCCGGCACACGGACGAAAACCCGTTTTCCTCCTTTCTGGAGGATGTAGAGGCCGCAGGCGTTGGCGTCCACATCCTGCCCCTTGAGTTTGAACATTTCGGTAGGCCGGAGGCCGGTTCGCAGGGAAAGCAAAACCATATCGTGCAACTGCGGATGCCGCTTTTCAAGGTCATCCAGAAGAGCTTTGGCTTCATCCCGCGTGAGGAAGCGCAATCGTTCATTATTGGGCTTGACCATTTTCCATGTGCCTCCCCTG
>NZ_JAAKEH010000099.1:0-2423 GCF_011039095.1 Desulfovibrio sp. ZJ200
TGCCATCCACCGTCTGCTTGTTAAACTTGGCTACAAATATAAAAAAAACTCTCAAAGCCAGCGAACAAGAACGCGAAGATGTAAGAAGGAAACGTGAGGAATGGAAACTGTTCCAGCAAAAAGCTTCCTGTAATAGATTGATATTTATTGATGAAACCGGTGCCAAAACCAACATGACGAGATTATACGGCAGAGCCAGAAATGGGCAACGTTGCCATGATCATGCGTCAGACGGACGTTGGGAAAGGATAAGCATACTTTCAGCAATCCGGGTAACGGGAGAAACTTGCAGTGTTGTTTTTGATGGGGCACTGGATGGAAAAATGTACAATGCCTATATTGAAAAATTTCTTCTTCCAACGCTTAAAGCTAACGATGTTGTTATAATGGATAATTTGAATGTCCATAAATCAAAAACCGCCCAAAACTTGATAAGGGAAAAAGGCTGCAAGTATATTTTCCTTCCAGAATACAGCCCGGATTTAAATCCCATTGAAAAGATGTGGAGCAAAGTGAAACAATTACTTCGGGGTATGAAAGCAAAAACATGTGATGAACTGTACAAATCCATTGGAAAAGCATTAAGTTGTATCACACAAAAAGACGCTGAAGGATGGTTTAAATCCTGTGGCTATGTAAAAAGTTAAAAGCAAAATGCTCTAGAGCATTTTCACTTTGAAAATGCTCTGCTGACGCGAAAGCGGCAGCCGCCGCAACGCGGCGTATATTCAGGCGAAAACCGCGTTTTTCGCCTGAATGCCACCTTTGACTTTTATAAAAAGTCAAAGGTAATCTGCTCTAAAGCATGCCTCTACAGCACGGCAGGCTCTTGAATGGTTCAGCCTGTCTTTATGGACAAGGCTAAGACTGGTAGCGAGTTTTATATGAAATTTGAAATGTTGGATGCCTACGAAGCAAAGCGTTCTTTGGGCTTCACATGGAGACTGCCAGAGCAGGGTTTGCGGATGCTTAAGGCTGAGGATCCACAGGATGCTTTGTTCACTTTTCATAAATACCGTGTTGAGCATGTCTGCTCTACCCTGCAAACCCTGGAACATATTAACTGCACGATTGCCCAAACGCGGAGCATTCTGGACGGACAAGCCACATCAGGCCTCTCAACACGCCAGTTGCGTGCAATAGAAAATTATGGGCGAGCCTGCGATTGCCTGATTGATTTGATTGAGCAGAATAATTTTTCCTTGAATAAAGAAACAATATGTACATTGCATGCACTTGTCGGCAGAGATGAGGCCAGACATTGTGGAAAGTTTCGGGGACACCAGGTTTTTATTGAGCAATCTAGCTATATTCCCCCAAAGTCGGACTACCTCGAAAAAATTTTTGCAGAGGGCTCGGCATTTCTGAACAGTCTGGGCAACGCACAGGAAAAAGCGCTATGCAGCTTCTTATTTCTTGCGCGTTCGCAGTTTTTTAGCGATTGTAACAAGAGAACGGCAAATCTTGTTATGAATGGTCTGCTCATGCAAGCGTGTTTTTATCCGCTTAATATCCAAGGAGAGCAGTTTCTTGAAAAAATGGCCGCTTTTTATGAAACGGCAGATGCCACAGAGGTGATCAAGGAAATTAATAAGATCGCCATACGTCAGTATCGGATAGATGGCGCTGAGATTGAACCACGAGCCCAAGAAAGCCAGTCCGAACAGCAACATCTAGCAGACGCTAAAAATATCTATGATGCCCAACTTAAAGATTTCATGCAGGCTAAATCCGAGCAGGCTGACCGGCTTGTGGTCAATCTGGAAAACAAAATTGCCGCCCAAAGTCAAAAGCTCCAGAATGTGCTCAGGGCTAAGCCCAATGCCATCAGCGCCCTCTGGCGCGGCAATCAGTGGCGGGAACAATATAGCCAAGAACAGCACCGCTTGCATGAACAGGAAGCTCGCCTGTCTCGCGTCAAAATGCTGCAAGCATCCACGCGTCGGCTTGAACGGATGGCTGAAACCAAGTTGCGACGGGAGCAGAAAGGTTTGACGGTCAGGCGTGATGCCCAATTGCTTGAAGAGCGCGAGCGCCTCTTCAAGGAAAAAACGCAGAGCACGCCCCTGGACATAACCCGGAAGAGGCCGGGCCGAGGACGTTCTTTGCGCAGAGAACAGTAAAGGCGCAGCCCCGCTGAAATCTTCCAGCGGGGCTGCTTTCTTTTAGGGTCTGTTCACGCTTATCAGAAAAAGTCTTGTTTTTCGGAACACTGCCTCGTACTTCTGCCGGGGAAAGGATTTTCGTTGAACTCTTTAAAATAGCTGAGAATGCGCAGGATAGTGCTAACACGCCCTAGAGCATTTTGCTTTTGAAATTATTCAATTTCAAAAGCGGCGCTGCCATCATTTCGCGTCCAGGCTTCAGCCGTTGCGACGAAGGAAGCTACGGATGAAGACAGCAACTGGTTACTGCGGCAGCCA
>NZ_JAAKEH010000100.1:0-2399 GCF_011039095.1 Desulfovibrio sp. ZJ200
ATGGCCAACGTTGCCATGATCATGCGTCAGAGGGACGTTGGGAAAGGATAAGCATACTTTCAGCAATCCGGGTAACGGGAGAAACTTGCAGTGTTGTTTTTGATGGGGCACTGGATGGAAAAATGTACAATGCTTATATTGAAAAATTTCTTCTTCCAACGCTTAAAGCTAACGATGTTGTTATAATGGATAATTTGAATGTCCATAAATCAAAAACAGCCCAAAACTTGATAAGGGAAAAAGGCTGCAAGTATATTTTCCTTCCAGAATACAGCCCGGATTTAAATCCCATTGAAAAGATGTGGAGCAAAGTGAAACAATTACTTCGGGGTATGAAAGCAAAAACATGTGATGAACTGTACAAATCCATTGGAAAAGCATTAAGTTGTATCACACAAAAAGACGCTGAAGGATGGTTTAAATCCTGTGGCTATGTAAAAAGTTAAAAGCAAAATGCTCTAATAATCTTTCTTCTCCTTCAGGGGGAGATAGACAAACTCTAAAAGTAGGGGATGGGATTGGAGAAGAGACACGCCCTAAAAATATGGCAGTACGCTACCTGATCCGAGTCCGGCCCTGATACTTGCCAATCAGGCATGAAGGGGTTATCTAAAAAGGGAACCCCGGTCCCTGCGTCAACAGGAACCGGGGCTGGCACGGCGCGGTTTGCGCCCCCGTGCACGGCTACCAGTGTGACAAGCCTTTTCGACCCCGAACCACTCGCGATGGTTCGGGGTCAACTGTTATCTAGCCGTGGAGACTAGAAGCAGGACCAGTACCAGCGCGATGATCGCGGCGAAAACAACTCGCAGCATGGCCGATACCCTCCTTTTCCGTTTGCGCCGTGCCGACGCTCAGGCCAGAGGGTAGCCGTGCCCGTTCCTTATATCCAGATCTTCCACGCGCCACAACGCTTTTCAGACCGGCGCGCGCGTTCCCGGAACTGTTTGCGCTTGTGGGCAGGCGAGTTCCCGATTTGCGCGGACTTTTTTTGCGTGGCCACGGCTCCCATACGTCAACACATTATGGTACCGTGACGCACAAAAGTGCGGAACTTGGTCAGGTTCAGGGTGATGCGATCCGGGAGATTTGGGGAGGATTCCAAGAACTGATTGCATCTGGTTGGGGCACAAGCACCCAAGGGGCCATGTACTACGGCAGCTCCTGGGCTTCAGGCGTGCATCCGCCAGCAGGAGGGAACTGGGCTAAACACGGAGCCGATTTCTACGCTTCGCGTGTTACTCCAGTCGATAGCGAAATCCGTCCGGTAAACCGGGCTGTGCGCTACCTGATCCGGGCACGTTAAGGCATAGCCCTGATGAGATAGCGGACGGCCTGGTTATCGGGGCGCACTTCATTGGCAACAGGTACACCGTAAGCGGCAGGAGAAACATCAATTCGATATTGATTACAGGTCCATCCTCCCCATGAAGCGGCAGGTGCTGAAATTCCCCATGAGCTGTTCCAGACGAATGCTCCACTTGCTCGTAAATCTGCTCCAAACCCCGTCCAAATATAACCGACACCATTATAATTTCTTGTAGCGTGCCCCTGATGCACTCCCAGCCCTGCGGAATTTCCCCCATGCCCCCGCAAAAAAAGTCCCCTCAGATCCGGCACAGTGCCGCCCACAAGCGCAAACAGTTCCGGGAAGGCGCGCGCCGGTCTGAAAAGCGTTGTGGCGCGTGGAAAATCTGGATATAAGGAACGGGCACGGCTACCCTCTGGCCCAAGCGTCGGCACGGCGCAAACGGAAAAGGAGGGCGCAGCCATGCGGAAACTTGTTTTCGTCCTGACTGTCGCTATGGCCCTTGTCCTCTTACTGACGTCTGACGCCAGATAAGAGTTGACCCCGGCCCATTAGCGGTGGGCCGGGGTCGAAAAAAGTAACCCGTATCGGTAGCCGTGCACGGGGGCGCAAACCGCGCCGTGCCAGCCCCGGCTCCTGTTCGTAGCAGGGCCGGGGTTCCCCTTTCAGATAAACCCTTCCTGCCTGATTGGCAAGTATCAGGGCCGGACTCGGATCAGGTAGCGTACTGCCATATTTTTAGGGCCTGTCTCTTCTCCAATCCCATCCCCTACTTTTAGAGTTTGTCTATCTCCCCCTGAAGGAGAAAAAAGATCATTAGGTGGTTCCCAGTCCGCCAGTGTTGTTAAAGAAAACCCCAAGTAGTGGCTGTGTGGCCCTACAGTATCTTCTTGTTTTACCCCCAGCCCTGCGGAATTTCCCCCATGCCCCCGCAAAAAAACTCCACGCAGATCCGGCACGCTTCCGCCCACAAGCGCAAACAGTTCCGGGTAAGCGCGGCACTGCCGTAGAAAACATTGCCGGGCGGGGAGAATCAGAATATAAGGAACGGGCACGGCTACCCCCTTCCTGATCCGCGCCTGGCACGGCG
>NZ_JAAKEH010000101.1:0-2393 GCF_011039095.1 Desulfovibrio sp. ZJ200
GGACGTTGGGAAAGGATAAGCATACTTTCAGCAATCCGGGTAACGGGAGAAACTTGCAGTGTTGTTTTTGATGGGGCACTGGATGGAAAAATGTACAATGCTTATATTGAAAAATTTCTTCTTCCAACGCTTAAAGCTAACGATGTTGTTATAATGGATAATTTGAATGTCCATAAATCAAAAACAGCCCAAAACTTGATAAGGGAAAAAGGCTGCAAGTATATTTTCCTTCCAGAATACAGCCCGGATTTAAATCCCATTGAAAAGATGTGGAGCAAAGTGAAACAATTACTTCGGGGTATGAAAGCAAAAACATGTGATGAACTGTACAAGTCCATTGGAAAAGCATTAAGTTGTATCACACAAAAAGACGCTGAAGGATGGTTTAAATCCTGTGGCTATGTAAAAAGTTAAAAGCAAAATGCTCTAGACCACATGGTTGTTCAGTGATTCCATGACCGCAGCCACCCGCTCCTCATGGATTTTTCGCGCCGCCGCGTAGGTCTGCCCGGCGGGCGTTTCCTTCTGTTCCTCCGTCACCACCGGCAGCGGGCGGGGATTGCCGAGCGTCTTTATGGCTTCATGCGCCTGCGCCACCTGATCTTCGGTCAACGTGCTGTGCAGCGGAAAGAGCGCGTTCAGGCTTTCCTGTTCGGAAGGCTGATCTTCGGCCAGCACACGCTGGAGAAATTCCACCGGCTTTTTGGGCGTATGGGCATGTTCAAGCTGCTTTTCACGCATGACGGCGTGGATTTCCTGTCCGGCCTGAGCGCCGAGCTGGATGCCCGCGCCCAGGGAACTGCTCCCGCACAGCCCGGCAGGCTGCGCGGCCTTGCCGTACATGTCCTCTGTTTTCATGGCCTCGCCCGCCACGGCCTGCCCCTTGAGAGCGGCGGCATTGCTCTCCTTGAGCGCGACCAGCGCCCGCACAATGGTGGCGGATTCCGCCTTCAACGTGCCGATGATGTTTTGCGCGGCCAGCAGGATTTCCGAGCGGATGGCCTGCGCTTCCGCCGCCGTATGCGCGTTGACCGCCTGAATGGTTTCGGACTTCGCCGCCGTGACAATGGCTCTGACGGAACCGCAGCCGCAACCTCCGTCCCAGGCCGAAACCGGCAGCAGGACAAGGGCCAGGGCAAAAAAGAGCTTTTTCATTGTTCCCCCGCTACTTCGTTGGCAATTTCCAGAATGACGTTGACGACTTCATCATCGGCGTCGCTCTGGTCTTCGACCTTGCGCCTGCGGCGTTCCACTTCGGCCTTGGCCGAACCGCCCGGAAAACGCGCGGCAAGACGGCGCAAGGCTTCGGACGGCCCCAGGCGCTGATAGAGATTGTTGCGGATTGCCACATCTTCCGTGGTGGTGCTGAACGCCCACAACGATTGCGGCCCTATGGTCAGACTGAGGACAAGCTGGGACATGCCCGAACCTGTCCTGAACAGGGCAATGAGATTGGAACCGGCCTTGCCGGGCTTTCCCAGGCGCGAGAGCGCATGACGGCAGGCTCCGTTCAGGCCGAAGCGTTCTGCCAGGTTGGTGATGCTTTTTTCGGTTCCGGAGCCGAGGATAACCACCGTGGTAGCCAGTTCGTCGGTGATGATTTTCGGGATGTCGTCAATGGACTGCGTGTACAGCCCGATACTCAGGTTCCACTTGCGCGATTCCCGCGCCATTGTGGTCATATCCGCCTGAAGCTGGCCGGATACCGAGACGTTGTTGGTCACGCGATGCGCTTCGTACGGCCCCACGTCCACAATAGACAACCAGGGCAGACGGGAAAGCCCGGCCTGCGTGACAAAGGCGAAGTTCATGGCGTTGAGGAAAACGGACTTTCCCCCGCCCATCGGCGCGACACCCAAATCAATCCACGCAGCCTGTTCCGAGGAGTTCGGCGCGAACGGCATGATTTTGCCGTCCTGAGTGCGGAACAAAAGACTGCCTTCCCGCCACGGAGAAGCCGAACGCAAGGGCCACATGCCGATGGCGTCCTGAAGCGGCGCGGCAGTAATCGGGGCCGGACTGGATGGCATCAGGCCAGGCAGGGTTGCGGTAAAGCCGAGCAGCGGATCGCCGAGTGCTTCCGTCACATCGCACGTTCCCCAGCCCTGAACCGCCTTGGAGAGTTCCGCCACACGACGCCTGAGCAGAAGATGAGCTTCCTGCTCGCTTTCCCGCACACAGGCCCAGGTGCAGAGGCAGATGCGGAACTTCACGCAGCATACGCCTTCCAAATCCAGCGCGCGCAAGCTTTCCACGGCGTTATTGAGCCGTTTGTTGTCCGCGTTGGTGAAGGCCAGAATGGCGGACAGCAGGGGCTTGAGGCCCATGTTCAGGCCGCCGTCTTCCAGCAGAAAGGACATGCGGTACGGCAGCCGCTCGTCCCGCCGCGCCAG
>NZ_JAAKEH010000102.1:0-1891 GCF_011039095.1 Desulfovibrio sp. ZJ200
TAAAAAAACACGAGGTAGATATGAGCGGAAATACAGCCGAGCCCAACTATGACATTGCTTGCACCGTCTGTGGGCAAAAGCCCACGGTGGACATTGTTGCCCTCAACGGCAGCATTGAACACACCGCGCTTTGCGGAGTGTGCTGCTTCGGGGAAGCGGACTGCGCCGACCCGGAAAATTGGTAAGGAGACGGTGAAATGAGTAATCCGATAGGATGGTGTGACATTACCATCAATCCAGTTGTGGGGTGTGCCCCGTGCAGCCCAGGCTGTGACCACTGCTATGCCGAGAAGTTCGCCGCAAGGCTGGCAAAGAATCCCCTGACCGCTGAAAAGTATCGCGGGATAGTGGATGCGCATGGGCGGTTGACGGGGAAGATAAGCGAGCCGGACTGGTCATGCTTTGAGAAGCTCCCGAAGGCTCCACGCCGGGTGTTCGTGGGCAGCATGACAGACATTTTTTTCGATGAACACGCCCCGCATCTGCCCACGCTGTTCGACATAATGGCTTCAATGCCGCAACACACGTTTCTCCTACTCACAAAGCGCCCCCTGAACATGCGGGCATGGATTGCAGCCAACGGCGGCAAAATATGGCCGAACATTTGGCTTGGCGTCACGGTGTGCGTCCAGTCCGAAGTGAGGTCAAAGCTGCTCCAACTCATGCAGACCCCGGCAGCACGGCGCTTCGTGAGCGTGGAGCCAATGTTGGAGGCGGTTGACCTTGATATTTGCGTCTTTGATAGACCCGCTGCCATCCGGCATCTCGTGAATGGGCCTGCCTGCCTGAATGAAGATCAGGCTGATTACATGGTTGACCCCCTCGTGGACTGGATCATCTGCGGGGCCGAATCCGGCCCCGGCGCGCGGCCCATGCGCCCCGATTGGGTGCGGAGCCTGCGCGACCAGTGCCAGAACACAGGCACCCCATTTTATTTCAAGGGCTGGGGCGGCACGAAAAAAGCCCCGGCCCTGCTGGACGGCAGGGAGTGGAGGGAGTTCCCCGCGCAGGAGGGGGAGAGATGAACGCGGCCCGTCAGTACGGATTGCCTGGCTTCGAGTTTGACGATTATGTCCAGGATGCCATTGCATTCCTGCGTCTGAATGAGCCGACAGAGGGTTATTTTGTGGGCTTCAGTGGCGGCAAAGACAGCATTGTTACCCTCGATCTGGTCACGCGGAGCGGGGTAAAATACGTTGCCGGATATAATTGCACGGGTATCGACTATCCTGAAATCCCCCGCTTTATTCGGCGTTATTATCCTGACGTGGCTTTCATTTTTCCCAAGGAAAGCTATTGGCGATTGCTACGCAAAAATGGGCCGCCCATGCGGACGGTCAGATGGTGTTGCAACCGCCTAAAAGAGGGACATAACCCATATAAAAAGTGTGTTTTTGGTATCAGAGCAGAAGAATCTTATAGGCGAGCAGCACGAGGGCGCATTGATACCTACAAAGGAAAAACTACATATAAACCGATTTTTCACTGGCCTGAATGGGCTGTATGGCAATATATCGAAGAAAACTCTTTCCTGTATCCGTCGTTGTATGATGAAGGATCAAGACGTATTGGCTGCCTAGGTTGCCCTTTTGCGTTGTGCGGAGCAAGTGAAGCAAAGTCAATACGTCGTAAGGAAGAGATGGAAAAGTTCAAAAACTGGTTCAGAATACACCGCAAAATTTCGCGGGAGTGGTTTGAGCGTACGCGGAAAGCACATCCTGGGAAGTACCCGATCCGCGATTTTGATACATTTTACCGTGCATACTGGTTGCATTGAGGAGGGAAAAGAAATGAACCAGACAGCTGTACCTGAGACCATACCGGAGGAAAACCTATGACCGACTCCGCGTGCTGGACGAAAGAACCGCCCACAAAGCGCGGCCTCGGCTGG
>NZ_JAAKEH010000009.1:0-80562 GCF_011039095.1 Desulfovibrio sp. ZJ200
ATATGCGGAGTGCCCGTCTTGCTGGTGGTGTAGCGCCACTCGCAGGCGTCAAAATCAATATCCGCCCACCTGGCCTGTTGGAGTTCGCCGGGACGCACAAAGACGTATGGAGCAATTTTCAGGGCGCTGGACACCACAAGGCTGCCGGGATAGGCGTCTATGGTTCTCAGAAGCCTGCCCACTTCTTTTGGGTCGGTCATGGTCACAAAATGTTTCGTCTTGTGCGCCCGCAGACAGCCGCGCACGGATGGCAAGGGGTCAATCTCGGCCCGGCCTGTCGCCACGGCAAAGCGCATGATCATTCCGCAGAGAATGACGATACGCTTGGCGGAGTAAAGCTGGCCTTGGGCCTCAACACCGCGCAACAGTTCGAGAAAATCCGGCCCCTTCATCTCGCCTATGGGCCTTTTGCCGATAATCGGGAAAACGAACTTGTCCAAAAGCACCTCATAGATGTGCATGGACTGCGCCTTGATTTTTGTGGAGTGAATCTCAATCCATTCCCGCGTTACGGCTTCAAAGGTATTGCGGGCGGATTTGACACGCTCCGCCTTTGCTTCCTGTCTGGCGATTCCCGGATCAATGCCAACCGCTTTCTGCGCTCTGGATTCGTCGCGCATTTTCCGCGCCTGCTCCAAAGAAATGGCCGGATAGCTGCCGAAAGTCAGCAAGCTTTCCTTACCGTCGTTTTTACGGTATTTCATTTTCCAGTGCTTGCCGCCGGACGGGTTGACCTGCAAAAACAATCCGCCGCCATCGAAAAGTTTGTACATCTTATCTTTTGGCTTGGCATTGTTCACCTGTGTGGCCGTCAGCGGTTTTATCAATCGTGCCAAGACGTTACCCTCCTCAAAACAAACTCCCACAAGAAACCCCTGAAAAATTTTCCATGACTCCGATATAAACCCCTATAAGGGGTTCATGTCAAGGGTTTTCCGTGGACTTCGCTGGACGGCTATTTTTTGAAATCTCTGTGCTATTACTGGATTTCAGGATATAGACGGATAAGAGTGGATGCCTTTGAGTTGGTCGAGGTAAGTTGCCCATTTCTGCATAAGCTGCCGACGTTCTTCCATGTATTCCGCACGATTGTAGGCCAGCCGCACGGTATCCGGCTCCTTGTGGGCAAGCTGCGCTTCAATAACATCCGCCCGGAAGCCAAGTTCATTGAGGCGTGTGCTGGCCATTGCCCGGAAGCCGTGCAGAGTCATGGTTTCCTTGCCGTAGCCCATGCGCCGTAACGCGGCCAGGGGAGCGGCATCGCTGATGGGAGTAGTGAGCGCGCGGGCGCTGGGAAACAGCAGTTCACCGTTGCCTGTGTAGGTGTGAAGTTCTTTCAGCAAGGCCAGCACCTGTTTTGACAGCGGCACCACATGCTCGCGCCGCATCTTCATGCGCGAAGCCGGAATGATCCAGACAGCGTTTTTGCAGTCAAACTCGCTCCAGTGCGCCAGTCGTAATTCCGAAGGGCGAGTAAAAACGTAGGGCAGGATCTTCAGGCAATAGACAACGGAGGTGTAGCCGACATAGGCATCAATATCCCGCAAAAGCTGGCCGATGTCGTCCGGCAGGGTGACGGCGGCAAAATGCGTTGTCTGCACGGGTGTCAGAGCCTCAGTCAATCCAGCGGCCACATCATATTTCACGCGGCCGGTGATACGGGCATAGCGCGTCACCTGTCCGCACAGACGCATGAGCTTGTGGGCTGTTTCGTGATGGCCGAGACGCTCCGAGGGCTGAACGATCTGCAAAAAGTCGGCAGGCTCAAGCCGGGTGACGGGTTTTCCACCAATGACCGGGAAAATCGTGCTTTCCAGATAACGCCGCAATTTTTGGGCGTGCTTTTCGGAGAGTGTCGGCTCGTACCTGGCGAACCACTCCCGCGCCACAAACTCGAAGGTATCCCGCTCCTCCCGTTCCTGGGCGAGCTTGGCTTCCCTGGCCTGCTTTTTCTCCTCGCCGGGGTCAAGCCCCCTGGCCAGCAGCTCCCTGGCTTCATCGCGCCGATGGCGGGCATCTTTCAGGGAAACGGCCGGATACGCGCCAAAGCTCAACAGTTTCTGCTTGCCCTCAAAGCGGTACGCAAGCCGCCACAATTTGCTGCCGGTTGCCGTCACATGCAGGTACAGGCCGCCGCCGTCAGAAAGTTTTTGCACCTTGCCGCTGGCCCTGGCGTTCCGCACAGCGGCATCGGAAAGCTTCATGTTGGTATCCTCCAAAACAGTCCGGAAATGTGCGGCGAAAACCGGAAAAATCTACCTCCATCCATTTGAATTCAAAGAAGATTTGTAGCGTGCTGGTATTTCGCCGCGCCGAAATGGCGTCGTGGTATTGGTACCTGCGAATCTACCAACGATTTTTGTGGGTGTCCACGTGGGTACTTGGATTTTGGTGGACAAAAAGAGAAGGCCGAAACCACGTTTTTCTTAGTGATTTCGGCCTTCTATGGACTATTTTGGACTTCTTTCTGGTGCCGAAGGGGAGACTCGAACTCCCACTCCCTTGCGAGAACTAGACCCTGAACCTAGCGTGTCTACCAATTCCACCACTTCGGCGTGGAGTGTTATCTAGCCTAAGGTCTGAGGCTTGGCAAGCTTTTTTTCAGGGATCTGGCAAATTTTTTATCTTCCAGCCGCGCCGCGTCCGGCCTGCGAGCTGCCCGGCAGTCTCCGGCCTGGGGCTGAGCTCTCGAACATGACAGGGGCTGCCCATGCGTTCTCTTTTGCCCGGCACGAGATGTCTTGCCGAGTCGTTTGCAACACTGAGCGCGCAAGGGGATCAGCTCGCTGAAAATCAATGCAGCGCCACGATGCAAGCTTGCGGTGGACGCCATTGTGGCATTGGCAAAAAGATTCATCTGCCTGAATATATTTTGAATACTACTTCATTATTTTTACGATAGCTGGTATTTTATATAGAATAAATGTATCATAAGTTTATTTATTATGAATAAAAGATAAAAATAGTTATGCCTAATTCCCAACAACAAATATGAACTTTTCTCTCAAGAGAGAAAATCTGAAAATAAGCCGGCATACCTATTGAAAGATGCGGTAAAGTAATATGCGCTATTTGTGGACTTGCCTGTTGAGCTTTCATCCCTATGGTATGCAGCAGGAGAAGGAGAGACTTTTTTGAGTTGAGCGGAGCCGCCATAGAGTCCGGGCCCGACCAGAAGCCGGATGAGAAGAACCCCGCAGGGAGAGTGGGCGCACAGGGCAGGGCGGGTCCTGTCTTTTCTTGCGGAAAAAACCTGATCTCCGCAGTACGCATCAGCAGCGGGTCTGGTTTTTACGTGGCAAAGGATCTACCCTGGAGTCCGTCGCAAAGGGCAGCTCGCCCCGCCGCACGACGCATCTGGCCAAAGCTGCGATGTCAGGGCTGACGCAGCGTATGCGTCAGCCCAGGCCGCGACGCTGTGGACCCGGGGCTTGCAAAAGCGAGCGGAATGCCTAGTATGCTGCCAGTCGTGCCGTGGACCGCGCACCAGCGGCAAAGCGGGCCTGTCTGTCGCGCGTTGCCTGAAACCGCATTTTTCGCGACGGCTTTTTTATGGCAAGGAGAACCATGCCCAGAGCGCTGAATGTCCTCTTCCTGATGGAAGATCTTTGTTTCGGCGGCACGCAGCGCCAGACGCTGGAGCTGGCTCGCCGTTTGGATCGCGCATGTTTTGTTCCGTCCATGCTCACGCTCACCGGCGAAACCGATCTGGACGCCCAAGCCCGCGAAGCCGGCATTGCGCTCAACCATCTGGGCACGTCGCGCCGCGTTGCGCCCTTCTTTTTTCTGCGTCTCGGGCGGGCGCTCTTGCGGGCAAAACCGGATATTCTGGTGCCCTGCACGGCCCTGCCCAATATCTGGGGACGGCTGTGGGGCAGGCAGGGGCGGAGCCGGAGGCCCGTCATTGTGGGAACCTGCCGGGGAGGCGGTTCTCTCAAGCGCCAGCATGAACGTTTTCTCTGGCGCTTGACCGATCATCTGATCTGCAATTCCCAAGCGCTGCAACAGTCTCTTTACGCTCTGGGCGTGCCAGCGCAGCGCGTGAGCTATATCCCCAACGGCGTGGATACCGGCTTTTTTACGCCGGGGCCGGACGCGCCTTCGCAACGGCAGCCGGTTATCCTCTGCGTGGCCC
Source organism: Desulfovibrio sp. ZJ200 (assembly GCF_011039095.1). Lineage (NCBI taxonomy): Bacteria > Pseudomonadati > Thermodesulfobacteriota > Desulfovibrionia > Desulfovibrionales > Desulfovibrionaceae > Desulfovibrio > Desulfovibrio sp. ZJ200. The sequence continues at coordinate 4,136 of NZ_JAAKEH010000009.1, forward strand.
GGCTTGCTCGGGACAAGGATCATCTGACCTTGTTGCGGTCTTTTGAGCAAGTGCTGCGCGTGACGCCGCAGGCGCGGTTGCGTATTGTGGGGGACGGCCCGGAGGAATCGCGCTTGCGCCAGTGGGCCCGCAGCAGCGCCGCGGGCAGCCGGGTGGATTTTTTCCCGGGCGGGCCGGATATGCGGGAGCATTATGCCGCGGCCCGGATTTTCGCACTTTCCTCGTTGCGCGAAGGCCAGCCCAATGTCATTCTGGAAGCCATGGCCTGCGGGCTGCCTGTCTGCGCCACTGCCGTGGGCGGGATTCCTCGCCTGGTGGAGGAAAATGTGGACGGCCTGCTTTCCCCTGCCGGGGATGCCGGGATACTGGCGCGCAATTGCAGCGAGCTCCTCGCAAGCCCGCAGCGTTGCGACGCTTTTGGGCGCGCCGGGCGGGGCAAGGTTGAGAGGGATTTCGCGTTTCCCGTCATGGTGGAGGCGCATCAGCAACTTTTTCTCCGTCTGTGGGAGCGGAAAAGCGGCAATGCCCGGCGGAGCGCGGGTGCATAAATGAGGACTTGGTTGCGTTGTGTGCCTGCCGCCGTTTTCATGGTTGTCGCAGTGGCCGCCTGGATGTGCGCGGGATCGGCCTTTGCCGCGGCAGAGGCCGCGGACCGCGGCGCGCGCGCAAGCCACGCGCCCCTGGAGGCTTCAGGGGCTGCGGGTACGGCTGCGCCCGCAGCCGGAAAAGAGGGTCAGGCGCCAAGGCAGGCAGCGGCGGCTCCAGCGGCAAAGCCCAGTGAGGCCACGGAACTCTGGACAGGCTCCCTCTACAGCTCGACCTTCCGGGCAGCCCTTTGTTTTTCGGCTCAGGGCGCTGTGCGGGGCGTGCTGCATCTGCGTCTTGCCAACGGCAAGACAGATGTCTATCACATCGTGGGCACAGTGAAAAATAATGAGATTCAAGCTTCGCACTCTTCCGGCCATACCTTCAGGGGGCGTCTGCTTGCTTCAGACAAGGTCCAGGGTGTGATCAGCCTGAAAAACGGAATGAAGATCAAGGTTGACGGCAAGCGGCTTCAGGATGTGCCGGTGACGGAAGACTGCGCGCCTTTGCCGCAATAGGGCTGAGGCCGGGCGAGCCCCGCTCGTCTGCTGCTGTGCGCCGGGGGGCTTGCGCGTACCGGCAGCTCGGGCAGGTCTTTGGCCGGAGTGTACGCTCTGTTTTGGGCGCACAGTTGCTTTCCTGCGCCTGATCGGGTTCTGCGCGCGATGCAGTCGGATGGCTCTGTAAAAATGTGCGTTTCTGCAGAAGACGATCCCAAGGGGCTGGCGCGCAAAGAGGCGGGCGCCCGTCAGGGTGCACGGACCGGACGCCATCGCCGTTTTTTAGAGCGGTTTGCTGTTGAAAACGGCAACCGCTCTGGCGGTCGCGGGAGCGGACGCCCGCGCCGGCGGTAGCCGTTAGCAAGCTTTGCTTGCTTGCGCCAGCCGTTGGCGAGTCTGCGAGCCTTACGGATGGCGACAGCGGTTTCGTTGAATGTTTTTTGTGGTAACTCATTGCTGTCTTCATCCGTAGCTTCCTTCGTCGCAACGGCTGAAGCAATGAGCCTGAAAACCACGCTTTTCAGGCGCTTGTCCCGCTTGCGGGGGCTTGTCCCGCTTGCGGGGAAATGATGGCAGCGCCGCTTTTGAAATTGAATACTTTCAAAAGCAAAATGCTCTAGAAAACCGTGAGGTTGCGTGCGGCAGCGCGGACGCTGCGGCGACCGTAACGGCTGCCTGACCCGGTGGCAGATATATGCCGCCGCTGCCGTGCGATTCTGTACAGGTTTTTTGCGATAGCGGGATTCCGCGGAACAAAGAAGATGTGCTTTTTCGGCAAAAGCCTCTGCAAAGGGTGTTCAAGGAGCGATTATGATCTGGTTCTGGCTGCTGGCGGCAGGTGCGCAGTGCGGTCTTTTATACCTTCTGGCCCGTGCCGGCCGCGCGCTGCCGCAAAGAGAAGCAAGGCAGGCGGCTGAAAATTGTACCGTTCCTGATGAAAAGTGGCCCAAGGCGGCGTTGATCATTCCGGTTGCCGGCGAGCATCCCAATATGGCCGCGGCCCTGAAGAGCCTGCTGTGTCAGGATTATCCCCGTCTGCTGCCCATTCTGATCACGGCGACTGCCGAAGAACCGGCTGCCCGGCTGATCCGCGATTTGCAGAAGGAATATCCGGCCGCGCGGCATGTGGTGGCCGGCAAGGCGCAGCAGTGCGGCCAGAAAAATCACAACACGCTGCAGGGCGTGGCCGCGGCGGGCAAGGAGGCTGAGGTCTATGTTTTCTGCGACAGCACGCATCTGGCCCGCCCCGATTTCGTCCGTTGCCTGACGGGCCCCATTGTCCGGGGCGAGGCGGCGTTCAGCACCGGCTATCACATGGTGGACGCCAGGGATGAGCAGACCGTCACCCTGGCCTATGCGTTTTGCGTCCTGCTGCTGCGTCTTTTGCAGGCGCTTGCGGTTTTCACCCAGCCCTGGGGCGGGGCCATGGCCATGAGCCGGGCCGCCTTTCGGGAGTACGGCGTTGCCGAGCTCTGGGCGCGTAATGTGGTGGACGACTGCTCGCTTGCCGGATTGTTGCTGGGGCGCGGCGTGCATGTCTGCCTTTGCCCGGGCGCGCTGCTGCGCACCGAGGCTGCGGGCCATGCCTTGCCGGTCTGGCGGGACTGGATGGAACGGCAAGTGCTTTTTCTCAAGTTTTGCGTGCCCGGCCAGTGGCTGCTGCTGGGACTGCTTGCATTGCTCATGGCTTTGCCGCCGCTGTGCGCCGGTCTGGCCCTGCTCGGGGGCCTGCTGAATGTGGGCAGCGCCGCGGCGGTATTCACTGCCTTGCTTTACCTTGCCGCCTTGGCGGCCGTGCTGTATGTCTGGCGGGAATTTCTGCCCGCGCCTCCCCCTCTCTGGCGCTGGATATGGGCGTACTTCTGCGCGTCGGCCATGTTCGTCCGGGTTTATTGCCGCACTATTCCGGCTAGGGGCATTATCTGGCACGGGCTTTCCTATACTGTGGGGCAGGGGGGAACAGTGCTCCGCATGCAGCGCTGAGCGGCGCTGTCCTGTTTTTTTGACACTTGCCCCGGCCCGGAGTACATTTATACATGATACTTGCCGTCGATTGCGCAGGCTCCCGACGATCGCCCTGCGCGGCGGTTTATTGATGGGCAATTTTTCAATGGTAGCTTTATGATCGCCATGTCCGATCTTTTTCGCGTCAGCCTCAGACAGGTTGTGCGCCAACGCGGCTTCGGGGTAATTATATCCATTGCCCTGGGCATCACCGCCTTTATTGTCCTTTCCGTGCTGGGGCGCGAAATCCGCTATAAAGTCGGTCAGGATATGGTGCTCATGGGCGGGGTCAACGTGATTCAGGTCCTCATGGGCGACAGCCAGTACCCCGGCCAGCCCAGGCGCGAATTTTTTCCGGCAGCCGTGGAGGCCCTGCGCCGTCTTCCGGGCGTGGCTCTGGTCAGCCGCAATGTGCGCGAGGGCAAAAGGTTTGCCTTGCGCGGCGAAGGCGAACGCTCCCTGTCTGTGGGTTTTATCGGCGTGGATCAGTATTTCTCCGAGGTGTATTCGCTGACGCTGGCGGCCGGGCGTTTCTTCGACAGCGCAGATATTGAGGGGCGCCGCAGGGTCTGCATGCTGGGCAGAGAAGCGGCGAAAAACCTTTATTCCGAGCCTGAGCAGGCCATAGGCAAACTGCTTTTTCTGGAAAAAGACGTTTTTGAAGTGGTGGGCGTGGTCAGCGGCGTGATGCTGGGCAGTTGGGGGCAGGGCGGTTTTTTGCCGTACACCACCATGATCGATCGCAACTGGGGCGACGGCAAGGTGACGCGCCTCTTTGTCCGGGCCATCGGCTGGGAAGACGTCTCTCCGCTGGTCAGGCTGATTCCCACGGTGGTGCGCGAGCATCAGGCCGCGCCCTACCTGGTTGTGCGCACGCAGGAAGAACAGCTTGCCCGGATCAAGGGGACCTTCCTCTGGGTGGAGGCTTTGCTGTGGCTGGGCATTGCCGCATCGCTCATGCTGGGCGGCTTCGGGATCTGGTACGGCACTTTTGCAGCCGTGCGCGCCCGTACCCGCGAAGTGGGCCTCAAAAAAGCCATGGGCGGCTCGGACACCGACATTATGGCCCAGTTTCTGGCCGAAGCGCTTTGCAAATCCGTCGCCGGCGGCATTTTGGGCATTGTGATCGGCGTTGTGCTGGTTGAGGCGGGAGCCTGGGCTCTGGGCACAGGCATCTCTTATCCGTTGCTGATCGCCAGCAGCCTGGGCAGTATTGCTTTTTCCGCCGTCATTGGCGTGGCAGGCGGCTTGTATCCGGCCATTCAGGCCAGCCGCATGGATGTTGTTTCGGCCTTGCGCTTTGAATAGGCCGGCCCGGCGCAGCTCCGCAGCCCGGCGCGCCCAGGCCTTGAGGCAAGAGCCCCGCAAACGGCAGGCGCGGTTTTGCGTTTGCCGAAAGCCTGCATGCGGCCGGGGAGCGTCTCTGACCGCTGACGGCCCCGAAAAGAACTGCCGCCGCCGCGCTGAGGCAAAACAGGGCGGCGGATTGGAATGGTAATCTGTTTTTGAGAGCGTTTCGCTCATGAAATGAGCTAAACGCTCTGGCAGGGCGAAGCCATGCCCGCCCGCGAGCGTCAGCCGTTGGCGGCTGTGCCGCCTTACGGATGACGACAGCAGAGACAGGCGCAGGCGCAATTTACTTTTGTCGTGAAGCGCCGGAGCGAGCGCTTCAAAAGCAATATACTCTAGGATGCAGTATGGCTCCGGTTATCGTCGCCAAAGATTTATATAAATGCTATGCCGGTTTCGCGCCCGTGCTGCGTGGCGCAAGCATTGAGCTGGAAGCCGGCGAGCTTGCGGCCATCATGGGGCCGTCGGGCTGCGGCAAATCCACCATGCTGCACATTCTCGGCATGTTGCATGCCCCTGATGCGGGCTCGCTGGAGATCCTCGGCGCCAACGTGCTTGCCCTCAACCGGGAGCAGACCGCCGCCTTCCGGCGCGGCAACATGGGCTTTGTGATGCAGTCCAGCAATCTTTTCGAGCACTCCACCGTGTTTGAAAATGTTGAGTTTCCACTGATTTATGAAGGCGTGCCGCCCCAGGAGCGCTGGGAGAGGGTTATCCGCGCGCTGGAACTGGTGCGCCTTTCAGCCCGGGTGCATTATCGCAGCAACCGCCTCTCCGGCGGCGAGCAGCAGCGTGTGGCCATTGCCCGGGCCATGGTCAACAATCCGCGCATTTTGCTGGCCGATGAACCGACCGGAGCTCTGGACGCCCGCACCAGCCGGTTGATCATGGAAAATTTCTGCACCTTGTGCCATACGGGGCGCGTTTCCATGGTCATGGTCACCCATGATCCCAAAATGGCCGAGTATTGCGACAGCGTGTACACCCTGGAGGACGGCATCCTGCATCGCCGCAAGCGTGAGCTGGCGCCCATTGCGGCAGAGGAAGCGCACGATCTTTTGCAGGGTCCCCGGCCGGTGGTGCGCGGCGCGTTTGTGGCCCGGCGTTTTCCCGAAGTTTCCGGTCAAAATCTGATGGAAGAGGCGCACCGGCTGCATGCCGCCGGGCTGCTTTCGCGCATTTATGCCCTTCAGGGCAGCGGGCTTCTGGGCAATCCCGAGGGCTATGCGCTTCCCCTGGCGGTGCGCAGAATCGGAAAGTTGCGTTTTTTCAGCGTTTGCGCCGCGCTTTTCCGGCAGTTGCGCGGCACGTCGCACCCCCTTTGGGAGCTCTGGCACAAGCTGCCCGTGCGCTCTCGCTGGGGCAGGGAGCTTTTGAGTCATCTCTGGGCCTTTGGCTGCGGGGCCTTGCTTGCCCGCTGGGGCCTGGAAGAGAAGATTGAAATCTTTTATGCCGATGGCGGCCACAGCCCGGCTACGGCCAGTTGGGTGGCTGCGCGGCTTCTGGGCATTCCCTTTGCTTTTGCGGTGCGCTCGGCGGATTTGGCCCTCCCGGGCAAGGATTGGGCGCGTAAAGCCTCACAGGCCGCTTTTGTGCGTTGCGACACCGAGGCGGCCCTGCGCGCTCTGCGTCAGCTTTTGCCGGATCTGCCGGAAAACAAACTGGTTTTGCTGCGCGATCCTCTGACGCTCGCCCCGGCGGATGACGAGGCGGAAATGTCCCCTGCCTCAGGAAAAGCCGCGTCCACGCTTAACATCCTGGCCGTGGGCAGCATTTGCGCGCGCAAGGGCTATGACCTTCTGCTGCGGGCTTGCGCGCATCTGCGCGATAACGGGCTTGACTTTCATCTGAAAATTGTGGGCCAGGGGCCTGAACGACTTTATTTGCGCTGGCTCGCCTGGCGGCTGGGTTTGCGCAAAATGGTGGATTTTCCCGGTCAGGTGCCGCACGAGAATATGGCCGATCTGTATACAAAGAGCGATATTTTTGCGGCCCCGGGCCGCAGAACCAAACATGGCGATGAGGATGGCCTGCCTTCAGCCCTGGCGGAAGCCATGAGCTTCGGGCTGGCGGTGGTGGTCAGCGATTTGCCGGGTCAGACCGAGGCCGTGCAGAATCAGGAAAGCGGCCTGGTTGTGCCCCAGAACGATCCGGCCGCTCTGGCAAAGGCTCTGGAAACTCTTGCCGCCCGGCCGGAAGAGCGCCGCCGCCTTGGCAACAATGCCCGCTTGCGCATCCGCGATCTTTTGGATGAAAGCGCTGCCGAGGCCCGACTGCGCGAGCTCCTTGCGGCGGCCTGCCGAAAAGCCTGAAGTGGGACGGCGCTTGCCGCCGAGGCGCGTCTTTCGTTTGGCCCGGGGGATGTTATGGATTTTAACGGCATACGCGTGCTGGTTGTGGGCGATGTGATGCTTGATCACTACATTGCAAGCCGGGTGGAGCGTATCTCGCCGGAAGCGCCGGTGCCCGTGGCCCGCGTCGGAAAACGCTGGTCCGCTCCGGGCGGCGCGGCCAATGTGGCGCGCAATCTGGCGCGGCTCGGGGCGCAGGCGCGGCTTGCGGGTCTGGCCGGGCAGGATGAAGCGGGCAAGGCCTTGCGTCAGGAGCTGGCCGCCGAGGGCGTTGAGGAAGGCCTGACGCTTTCCGCCACGCGGCGCACCACATGCAAGACCAGAGTTATTGCCCAGGGCCAGCAATTACTGCGTCTTGACGACGAGCAGTGCGACGCCCTGCAGCCGGAGGAGAGCGCGGCCCTGCGGGAAAAGGCGCTGGCGTTGCTGCCCGGCTGCGGCGCGGTGGTTCTTTCCGATTACGGCAAGGGCGTTCTGCTCTCGCCCTCTGAGGGCGAGAGTCTGTGCGCCTTGCTGATCGCGGCGGCCAGGCGTGAGCATATTCCCGTGCTTGTGGACCCCAAGGGCGCGGACTGGGGGCGGTATGCCGGGGCGCAGTGCGTTACGCCCAACAGCGCCGAATTTGCGGCCATCTGCGGACGTGACCATCATGCGAGGCTCCCGCGTCGCGAACGTGAAGATCTGGCCGGCGAGGTGCGTGAGGAATATGGCTTTGAGCGGCTTTTGCTGACGCGCGGGGCCAGGGGAATGATCCTGTTTGAAAAAGACAAGCCGCCGTTTTACATACGCGCCGCAGTGCGTGAAGTGGCCGATGTCTCCGGCGCGGGCGACACCGTTGTGGCGACCCTTGCCGCCTGCGTCGCCAAGGGGCTGGATTGGGAGCGGAGCGCGCGCATCGCCAATGCCGCGGCCGGCGTGGCTGTTGGCAAAATGGGCACCGCGCCGGTCAGCCTGGCCGAACTTAATCAGGCCTTGCGCGAAGAGGCGGACAACCCCAAACTCTATGCCCGCCCCGCGCTTTTGGAGAAGATTGAAGACTGGCGGCGACGCAATGAGAGCATTGTTTTCACAAACGGCTGCTTTGATCTGCTGCATCCGGGCCATGTTTCATTGATCCGCCAATGCGCCTCTCTTGGCGATCGCTTGGTCGTGGGATTGAACAGCGATGCTTCAGTGCGCCGTCTCAAGGGCCCGGGCCGTCCAATTCAGAATGAAGAGAGCCGTGCCTTACTGCTGGCCGCGTTGCAGGGCGTGGATGCGGTCACGCTTTTTGACGAGGACACGCCCCTGGAGTTAATCCGCATGGTCCGGCCCGACGTCCTGGTTAAAGGCAGCGATTACACCGAAGATACGGTGGTGGGAGCGGATTTTGTGCGGGCCTGCGGCGGCCGCGTGCATCTGGCGGATCTGGTCAAGGGATGCAGCACCACCAATCTGGTGCGGAGCATGAATAACAACGAGGCTTGAGACAAGGCTTCTCTGTTTCAAAAGCCGCGGCTGCGGCCTGCCTTTGCCGTGCATGCCCAGCCTGACGGGCTGGCGGAAGCGTCTCGCCTCTCACTATATTTTTTCTGGAGGCCGTATGCAGCGCATACTTGCAGCCGATATAGGCGGCACCAACTGCCGCTTCGCCCGTTTCAGTCTGGAGAGTGAGCGCTTGACGCTGGAGCGCGTGGTCTGGATCAAAAGCGCCGGACTTTTGGACACGGATATGGTGCTCACGGCGCTGAGCCGCGAGCTGGAAACGCCCCTGGACACGGCTGACGCGTTCGTCCTGGGGCTGGCTGGCCCGGTGAGCGACGGTCTGCACGGCAAGCTGACCAACGGCTCGCTGGAGGTGGACTTTTCCGATCTCAAGGCCCGCTACGGCATTCCACGCTGTAGAGTGCTCAATGATTTTATGGCCGAAGCCTATGGCTGTCTGACAGAGATCGGCGATCAGGCGCGCTGCATCGTCACGCCGGCGTTGGAGGCCACTCCCCCGGCCACCGCAAGCCGGGGCGTGCTGGGCGCGGGCACGGGTCTGGGCACGGCCTCTCTGGTGCATGACGGTCGCGGCGGCTGGTTGCCTGTGCCGGCTGAAGGCGGCCACACCACCTTTCCCTTTGTGGGCGACGAGGAAAATGATTTTCATAAATTCGTCTGCAGCGAGCTGGGGTATCCCTATGCGCGCGGCGACGACATCCTCACCGGCAAGGGCCTTTCCCTGCTGCATCGGTATCTCACCGGCGAACGCCTTGAAGCGCGGGAAGTGGGCGAAAAGGCTCTGAGCCGCGACACGCCTACCTTGCGCTGGTATTCCCGCCTGTACGCGCGGGCTTGCCGCAACTGGATTTTGACCACGCTCTGCCGCCGGGGCCTGTGGATCGCCGGGGGCATAGCCAGCCGCAATCCCTTGAGCGTCACCAGCGAGTATTTTCTGGAAGAGTTTTACAGCACGCCGCATTTTGAAGCCTTGATACGCAGCGTGCCTGTGTACCTCATTGAAAACAAGAACAGCGGCCTTTGGGGCGCGGCTCAGGCCGGATTTGAGCTGTTGCGCCGCGAAGCCGCCTGAAGCGGGGCCGTCTCAGGCAAAATCCGCGCGAGACAGGCAAGGCCCTGCCGCATGTTTCGGCGGATCTCTGTCGGCTTGTGAAAATGTTGAATTTCTGAACTGCCAAAAGCGAATTGCCATGCAAGCCAGGCCACACGCCAGGAGCACGCCGCAACGCCCGCGTTTCTCGCCGGATTTTTCCCGGATTATCGGGGAAAATATTCCGGATGCTCTTCTTGTCTACCATCTCGCGCCAAACTATCAGATCTGCTATGCCAATGAAAAGTTCCTGAGTTTTCTCAACTGCGATTTCCAGGACTTTATGCGGCAAACCGGCGGCTGTCTTCTCAATGTGGTGCATCCTGAAGACAGGGAGCGCGTTCAGGCCGCACTTGAGGCCTTTTGCCGGCAGGGCGAGACCTGGTCCGTCGAATACAGAGCTTTGCAAAAAGACGGCGGCTTTCTGTGGCTGCGCGATGTGGGCAAAAAAACGCTTTCAGAGGACGGCACGCCCCTTGCCGTCAGTGTTTGCGCGGACATCACGGAGCTTGTCGGCTTGCGGCAGCAGGTAAAACCCGAAACCGTGCCGTTGCAGACCCTCATCGACTCTTTGCCGTGCGGGATCTGCAAGGTTAAGGCAAACGACGATCTGGAGCTTGTCCACGCCAATGCCTTTTTTTACGATATGCTGGGCTATACGCGCGCGGACGTGGAAAAACAAGGCTTCAACAACGTGAAAGCCTGCATCTATCCGGCTGATCTGGAGATGGTGCGGCAAGTGGTGCGCGAGAACGTGCAGCAGCGTTGCGCGTTTTTTGAACTGGAGCACAGGCTTTTTCATCAATCCGGCAAAGTGCTCTGGGGCCGGATCAGTTGCAGTTATGATCCCGCGGAACCGGATATGCTGACCTGCGCGCTTTTTGATATCACGCTGCGCAAAACTATGGAGGAAAAGCTGCGGATCAGCGAGGAAGAGAGCCGGATTGCCTTCCAGCACACCGACAAGGTCATGGTTATTTACGATCCCGGCGTCAGGGTGCTCTTTCAGCCGCAAGAAGCCGCAAGCGCGCTGGGGCTGCCCGCGGTGGTGCACGGGGTGCCGGAAAGCGTCGTGGCCAGGGGCATCGTGGCTGAGGAAAGCGTGGAAAACTATCTGAAATTTTTTCACGCCATGCAGCAGGGCATCCCGCACGGCAGCGCGACCCTGAAACTGAAGTGCAAGGGGACATTTGAATGGTTCAGCGGCCGGTACACCTTGATTTTCAGCAAGGAAGGCAAGCCGCAGCGCGGGATCATCTCTTATGAGAACGTGACGGAACAGCGTGAAAAAGAGCTGGCGTACCAGAAATGGATACAATCCTTCAAGGCGCAGCAGGAAAACAGCATCGGATACTATGAGTTCAACTTGTCCAAGAATACCTATGAGGGCAATGAGCGCCGCAATTCCGGAGCCCTGCCCCCGGATGTGAAATCCTTTTCAGGCATGGTGAACCATATTGCGCGCCATTATGTGTATGAGAAGGATTTGCCCGCCTATCTCAGCGTCTTTGACCGTGAAAAGCTTCTCGGCAAGTTTTACAGCGGCCAGTGCGAAACCCAGTTGGACCATCGTTTCATTGGCGCGCAGGGCGTAGTGTATTGGGTGGCGGCCAGGATTCAGCTTGTTCCCGATCCTTTCACCCAGGACGTCAAGGCTTTTATTCTGATCAGGAATATCGACGCGCAAAAGAAAAGAGAGCTGGAACTGCAAAGCCTCATTGAGCAGGACGATCTTACAGGCCTGCTGAACCGCGGGACCGTGGTCAAGCGGGTTTCCGAAACCCTGCGGCTGAGCGGCGCCGGCGCGTGGCATGGCCTGATTATGCTGGATGTGGACAATTTCAAGCTCGTCAACGACCGTCTCGGGCATCAGTACGGAGATCAGGTGCTCAGGGACATAGCCGATTCCCTGAAACAGGTCCTGCGCAAGAATGATTTGTGCGGCAGGCTGGGCGGCGATGAGTTTGTGGTTTTTTTAACGGATATTCCGCCCGAGCTGGCGCTGGAGAAAAAACTGGAAGTTCTGCGGCGGGCTGCCGCCAGGTACTGCCAGGCGGGTTTGAAAATTACCGCCAGTCTGGGGCTTGCACGCTACCCGCAAGACGGAAAAAGCTTCAGCGATCTCTATGAGAAAGCGGATATGGCGCTTTACGAGGCAAAACGGCTCGGACGCGATCGCTATGTGATCTACACTCCGGCTCTGGAAGCGCAGCGCGCAAGCGCCGGCCTTTTTACCCGGCCTTGAGTGCGAACCCGCTGTGCCGGCTCTTCTCCGGGCGGGCAGGGCTTCGCCCTGCCAAAAAAACGCGGTTTTCGGCGCGTTTCCGGCGGCTGTGCCGCCGCGTCAGGCTCTCGCCTGACGTTGCAAGTCATTTCATAAATGACTTCCAGTTTTTCAGACTGCTTTACCCGCAGCGCTCTCGGGTCTGGCCATGAGCCGGGGCTTTTGTTTTTTCGACCCTCTACCGGCGGAGAGAATATGGAACGGCAGCGGCAGACCTTGCAAGGCATTTTTGACGCCGCGCTGGCTGCCGTGTCCCCTGACGGCGCGCTGTTGCGGCATCTGCGTCTGGAGGGCGACAGCCTGGTGGCCGACGGCCGCCCCTGGAACATTGCCAAGCGCAGGATCAGCGTGCTCGGGGCCGGCAAAGGGGTCGCGCCCATGGCCCGGGCCCTGGAGGATATGCTCGGCGGGCGGCTGGATGCGGGCTTTATTGTGGTCAAGTATGATCATGGCCTGCCCCTGAAGCGCATCACTCAGGCCGAGGCCGCGCATCCCGTGCCCAATGCCGCCGGGGTGGAGGCGAGCCGCCGCTTGCTGGAAATGGCCCGCAAGGCAGGGGAGCGGGATCTGCTGATCTGTCTGCTCACGGGCGGGGCCAGCGCCCTGACGCCTGCGCCCGCGCCGGGCCTGAGCCTGGAGGATGTGCAGCGCGTCACGGATCTGCTTTTGCGCTGCGGCGCGACCATTCAGGAACTGAACGCGGTGCGCAAGCATCTTTCCGTGTTCGGAGGCGGGCAGCTCGCCCGGGCTGCCGCGCCCGCCGCAATGCTCAGCGTCATAGTCTCGGACGTGGTGGGCGATCCCCTGGACGTCATCGCCTCCGGGCCCACCGCGCCGGATGTGACCAGCTTTGAGGACTGCGTAAAAATTCTCGCGCGCCACGATCTGACAGAACGTCTGCCCCTGGCCGTGCGTCAGCGGCTGACAAACGGCTTGGCCGGACGCGTCGAGGAAACGCCCAAACCCGGCGATCCTCTGTTCTCGCGCGTGCAGAATATTTTGTCGGCCACCAATCGCCAGGCCCTGGACGCCGCGGCCCGGGCCGCCGAGCGCCTCGGCTGCGCGCCGTGCATCCTCACGGATCGGCTCATGGGCGAGGCCCGGCACAAGGCCGCGGAACTGGTGGAAGAAGCCCTGCGCCGCGCCTCGGCTCTGCTGCCCGGCGACAAGCCGCTCTGCCTCCTGGCAGGGGGGGAAACCACGGTGACCATCCGGGGCCGGGGAAAAGGCGGCCGCAATCAGGAAATGGCCCTGGCCGCGGCCCTTGCCCTGGAAAATACGCCCCATGTCTGCGGCTTGTTTGCCGGAACGGATGGCACGGACGGCCCCACCGAGGCCGCGGGCGGCTTTGCCTTTGCCGGCAGCGTGGCGCGCATGGGCGGCCGCCGGCAGGCCCTTGCCCTGCTGGAGGACAACAACAGCAACGCGGCTCTGGCCCGAAGCCGGGATCTGCTGATCACCGGGCCCACGCGCACCAATGTCATGGATCTGGCCGTGCTGCTGGTGGAGCGGCCGCGCTCGCCGCATAACATCATTCAAAAATGAGTATTTTATCACTTCTGAAATATTTTTTTCGCCCAGACTTTTTTCGGGCTTGACAGCGTTCCACGATAACAGTAATCTTTACTGAATTATGGAGGCGGCTATGGCTCAGGCTCAAACTCGAATGACACGGCAACGCGCCGTGATCCTGGAAGAATTGCGCAAAACCAAAAGCCATCCCACTGCGGACGAGCTTTACAGCATCGTGCGCGAGCGCCTGCCGCACATCAGTCTCGGCACGGTGTACCGCAATCTGGATTTTCTGGCGGACAGCGGCGAAATACGACGCCTGGAGGCCGCAGGCTCCACGAAACGCTTTGACGGCGATATTTCCTGGCATCAGCATGTGCGTTGCGTGCATTGCGGGCGCATCGGCGACGTCATGCAGCCCCTGGCCGCTCCGCCCGTGGACGGCATCCAGGTGCGCGGCTTTTCCGCCATTGTGGGGGCGCGCATTGAATTTGACGGCGTGTGCGAGGCCTGCGCGAGCCGCCGCGAGGCCGGGCAACAGGACTGATGCGACGCGAGTGAACTCTGCAAGTGGGCCGCAGAAGGCAGGCAGGGCGAACTTCGCGCACAGGCAAAAACGCTACATGCGTAAAAAACGGCGGACCGCGGAAAATTTTTACCGCGGCCCGGAACGCGGCTTGTTGTTTCAGGAAAATAAGGTTATCTACTTAAAAGTTTCCGGGCTTACCCCAAAAATCGCCAAGGAGTTTAGAACATGGCAGAGAATAAAGAAGATCGTAAGGCAAAAGTGATTGAAGTACTCAATAAGGCCCGCAGCAGGGAGCTGAACGCCATCCACCAGTATATGAATCAGCACTATAGCCTTTCCGACAAAGACTACGGCGAACTGGCCGCCAGCATGAAGCTGATCGCCATTGACGAAATGCGCCATGCCGAGGATTTTGCCGAACGCATCAAGGTTCTGGGCGGCGAGCCCACGATCCACAGGGAGGGCACTGTGGAGATGGGCCAGGAAGTTCCCGCCATTTACGAATGCGACGTGGATATGGAAGACAACACCATCGCGGCGTACAACGAGTTTATCAAAGTCTGCAACGAGAATGCCGACGTTGTGACCGCCCGCCTTTTTGAGCGGATCATTGATGAAGAGCAGGCTCATCTGAGCTATTACGAGAATATTTCCAGGCATCTGAAAACCCTGGGCGACACGTATCTGGCCAAAATCGCGGGCACGCCTTCCGATACCGGGCCTTCCAAGGGCTTTGTGACGCCCGAGCCCGCGGCTGACTAGAGCATATTGCTTTTGAAACGCTCGCTCCGGCGCTTAACGGCGAAAGTAAATTTCGCCTGCGCCTTCGCGGCGGGCATGGCTTCGCCCTGCCAGAGCGTTTAGCTAATTTCATTAGCAAAACGCTCTAGCGCGCGAACTGCACGGAGATTGTCATGTCCGACCCTGAGAATATCTGGCGCTGCCAGGTGACGAATTGCGGGTATATGTATGATCCCGATCGCGGCGACAAGCGGCACAAAATTCCGCCGGGAACCGCATTCGAGGATCTGCCGGAGGACTGGCGCTGCCCGGTCTGCGGAGCCGCGAAAAAGAGCTTCCGGCGTTTGAGTGATGAAAAATAGGCCTTGTTTCTGATGTGAGGCGCTTTGCCTTTCCGGCAGGGCAAACAGGCTTTTTGCGGGAAGAGTGCGCTCCGGCCTCAGCCGTTGGCGGCATAGCCGCCTTGCGGATGCGGGCAGAGAGTTATGGGCCGCTCCTTTTGCAAACAGCGCGGCCTGACCAGGCAGAAAGCAAAAGAATCCGTAAGCAAAGCCCCTAGAGCGGTTTGCTGTTTTCAACAGCAAACCGCTCTAGCTCATTTCATGAGCAAACCGCTCTAGAGCAGATTACCTTTGACTTTTTATGAAAGTCAAAGGTGGCATTCAGGCGAAAAACGCGGTTTTCGCCTGAATGTACGCCGCGTTGCGGCGGCTGCCGCTTTCGCGTCAGCAGAGCATTTTCAAAGTGAAAATGCTCTAAAAAAGCGCAGGGCAGCATTGGCGCGCATCCGCCGCAGGTCAGGGCTGAAATTTTTTTGATCGTAACTAACCTGTTGAAATAAAATATTCTTTTATTTTTATAGAAAAAAAATTAAAAAAAATCCGCCTTACCCCCTTTTCAAGATGCCAGATTGTCTTATTTGTATGCCGGTGCGGGGCCGTGCAACGGAACTATGCCCGCTGCGGCCCGACACGCGCAAGAGTATCGGCGCGCCTCACTGTTCGGCCGCCGCCTATGCCCCTGAGGGCAATAAAAACTTTTCCGGGAGGATTTGACGTTATGAAGCTGAAACCCCTTAACGATCGTGTGCTGGTCAAACGCCTTGAGTCTGAAGAAAAGACCGCCGGCGGTCTGTACATTCCTGACACGGCCAAAGAAAAGCCCTCCAAGGGCGAAGTTGTGGCCGTGGGTCCCGGCAAGATCGCGGAAAACGGCTCCCGCATCGAAATGGCGGTGAAAAAGGGCGAGCAAGTGCTCTTTAACAAGTACGCCGGCACGGAAATCAAGCTGGACGGCGTCGAACACCTGGTCATGCGCGAAGAGGACATCCTCGCCATCATCGACTAATGCGGGATCGTGTTCCGCCACGCGCCGGATGCCGTTTCCGGCCGTGCAGGCGGGCAACACCCGCGTACTGCCGACGCAGGAGCATGCATCAGGCGCTTTTGCAGCCTGCCGCTCCGAAGTAGCCGAATCACCACTCAGGAGGAAATCTGAAAATGTCTGCCAAAGAAATCTTGTTTGATGTTAAAGCCCGTGAAAAACTTGCCCGTGGCGTGGATAAGCTTGCCAATGCCGTTAAAGTGACTCTCGGCCCCAAGGGCCGCAATGTTGTGCTTGAAAAATCTTTTGGCGCGCCGGTCATTACCAAGGACGGCGTGACTGTGGCCAAAGAAATCGAACTGGACAACAAGTTTGAGAACATGGGCGCCCAGCTCGTCAAGGAAGTGGCCTCCAAGACTTCCGACGCCGCCGGCGACGGCACCACCACGGCCACCATCCTGGCCCAGGCCATTTATCATGAAGGCATCAAGCTGGTTGCCGCGGGCCGCAATCCCATGGCCATCAAGCGCGGCATCGACAAGGGCGTGGAATCCCTGATCAGCGAGCTGGCCAACCTTGCCAAGCCCACCCGCGATCAGAAGGAAATCGCCCAGATCGGCACTATTTCCGCCAATGCCGATGCCACCATCGGCAACATCATTGCCGAGGCCATGTCCAAAGTGGGCAAGGAAGGCGTGATCACGGTCGAAGAAGCCAAGGGCCTGGAAACCACCATGGACGTGGTGGAAGGCATGCGCTTTGACCGCGGCTACCTCTCCCCCTATTTCGTGACCAACGCGGAGAAGATGATCTGCGAGATGGACAATCCCTACATCCTGTGCACGGAAAAGAAAATTTCCAGCATGAAAGACATGCTGCCCGTGCTGGAGCAGGTCGCCAAGGTCAACCGTCCGCTGATGATCATTGCCGAGGATGTGGAAGGCGAAGCCCTGGCCACCCTGGTGGTGAATAAACTGCGCGGCGCTCTGCAGGTGGTGGCCGTCAAGGCTCCCGGCTTCGGCGACCGCCGCAAGGCCATGCTTCAGGATATCGCCGTGCTGACCGGCGGCCAGGTGGCTTCCGACGACACCGGCTCCAAACTTGAAAACATGACCCTTTCCGAGCTCGGCACTGCCAAGCGCGTGGTCATTGACAAGGAAAACACCACCATTGTGGACGGCGCCGGCAAGAGCGATGCCATCAAGGGCCGCGTGAAGCAGATCCGTGCCCAGATTGAAGACAGCACTTCCGACTACGACCGCGAGAAGCTTCAGGAACGCCTGGCCAAGCTGGTGGGCGGCGTGGCCGTGGTGCATGTGGGCGCTGCCACTGAAGTGGAAATGAAAGAAAAGAAGGATCGCGTCGAAGACGCCCTCAATGCCACCCGCGCCGCCGTGGAGGAAGGCATTGTGCCTGGTGGCGGCACCGCTCTGATCCGCGTGTCCAAGGTTCTTTCCGACATCAAGCCTGCTGACGACGACGAGCTTGCGGGTGTGAACATTATCCGCCGCGCCATTGAAGAGCCGCTGCGCCAGATCGCCCACAATGCGGGCTTTGAAGGTTCCATTGTGGTTGAGAAAGTGCGCCAGGGCAAAGACGGCTTTGGCTTCAACGCCGCCACCGGCGAATATGAAGATCTGATCAAAGCCGGCGTCATCGACCCCAAAAAGGTGACGCGCACGGCCCTGCAGAACGCCGCCTCCGTGGCGTCCCTGCTGCTGACCACCGAATGCGCCATTGTCGAAAAGCCCGAGCCCAAGAAAGACGCCCCGGCCATGCCCGATATGGGCGGCATGGGCGGCATGGGCGGCATGTACTAGAACCTGTTAACGCCATAGAATTTTTGCTCGCCTGTCAAGGAAGATAAGCTTGCTTTGAGAGTGTACTTTTCGTACTCGACCGAAAAAACAAGTGAATCTGACAGAGCAGGCGGGCAAAAAGGATAGCGTTCAGGCCGTAAGCCGTTTTACGCGCTCCAAGGCCGAAAGCGCCTTGGGCTGCCTTCTAAAAGCAAAGCCTCCGCGAAACCCGCGGAGGCTTTGCTTGCGTCAAGAGACAGGCGCAGGCGAAATGTGCTTACGCCGTTACGCGTCGGAGCGAGCGTTTTAAAAGCAATATGCGCGAAAGGAAGGAGACAAATATGCCTATCTGAGCACAATCGGCAATATTGCTATAAGGAGGGCGGTACAGGCAACCACAATGCCGCCAAGCCTGATAGTAAGACGCAATTCCAGCTCCTTAAGATCACGCTTGGTCTCTAAGGAATGTTCAATGACGCCGCGCAACGCAGTAGCCTGGATTTTGGCTTGCTCTTCCGGCACTCCAGCGGGCTTTAAGCTGTTCAAAATAATCAAGGCTGTCAAATGTGGTGGTGGTCATACGGCCTCCTGTTTTCACGAGTCATAGATAACCATTTTCCCGGCCTCTGTCCAACGGCCCGTCAATGGGAGAAATTCACGTTTTCAATGAAAGCGATATACTAGAGCATTTTCACTTTGACAATGCTCTGCTGACGCGGAAGCGGCAGCCGCCGCAACGCGGCGTACATTCAGGCGAAAACCGCGTTTTTCGCCTGAATGCCACCTTTGACTTTCATAAAAAGTCAAAGGTAATCTGCTCTAATTTCAACAGCAAACCGCTCTAAGATACTACTTAGAGAGATAGGATTTCTGTCAAAATCCGTTTGGATGCACCTTGTTGTGCAGGACAGTATTATCTATAAGCAGTTTTTTGTTTTCAAGCAAAAGATGCCGTCTGTCTTCTTCCATTTTGTCAATCAGCTTTTCCATCCACATGCAGTGTGGGCAGCCCGGTAACTGGATGGGCGGTCCATCACTGTCACGGGGAGGAACGTCGTCGGCTCTTTCTTCCACTCCCCCCTGATATTTGGCGCCTTCTCCCGTAAGGAGCCATTTGATTTCAATACGCTCCAATACGCAGATCGTCATCAGAATTTTTGCATTGGGCGAGCTTTTGTCATGTTCGTAGCTGACCAAGGTCCCTTTGCTGATACCCAAAAAATGGGCAAAGACGTTTTGAGAGCGGCTGCCACGAACAGCGCGAATGCGTTTTCCAAGAGTCGCCATATCATTTTCCTGTATTGGGGGTAATTCTCATGCGTCGCAGGGATGCGCCCACAGTATCCGTACTGCCTTCGCGGGAATAGAGCCTTTTCTCTTTGAAAATGCTCTACTGACGCGAAAGCGGCAGCCGCCGCAACGCGGCGTACATTCAGGCGAAAACCGCGTTTTTCGCCTGAATGCCACCTTTGACTTTCATAAAAAGTCAAAGGTAATCTGCTCTAGTTAAAAAAGAATGGTTCCAGTGTGCCAGGGAGCCTTGCGGCCCAAAAAATCCACAGTTAACATTGAATAAATATATTGTTTTTTAGTAACCACGTTAGTGCAAGATCATGAACAGAAAGACATTGTGCAGTGCTCAGTATCGTTGAATCGTAAGATGCTTGTTGTGTAATATCGTGAGCGCATTGGTTTTTCCATAATATATACGGCACGTCATCTGGATCACGGAGATCTTTATATACATCTGGCATGATAGGAACGTGATCGCCGTAAAAACAGAGGGAAACAGGGAGCGATAATTTATTAAATGTTGTATGCAGCATGGATAACATCGTATCTACATTTTTGAGATGATAAAGATACGTATCGAGATCGCTATATATTTTATCTGGGAGGGTTGAATAAAATTTTTCAATTTCCATGTCTGGTATATGATCAAGTTGCAACGGGCCATGATTTTCCATAGTAATCGCAAATATGAAAAGAGGCTCTGTAGATTCTTTCAGGAGAGCAAGCAGCTTTTTGGCTACTTCCATATCACTGATGTAGGCGCTTGTCCGCAATGCTTTCTGAAATGTTCCGATATCAAGAAAGGCGTCAAAGCCCAGACGTGGCAGAACACATGTCCGCCCATAAAAATTCCCCCAATAGGGATGGATACAGATAGTACGGTATCCCAGGCTTTTTAAGAACAGAGGCAGAGCGTCCACTGACCATCCGCGTAGTACGGCCCGGTAGGGGTTGAAGCGGTGGACGCCCAGAGACTGTGCGGCAATCCCGGTCAGAAAGGAAAATTCCGTGCGTATGGTGTTGGCGCCCCAGGCAGGTACATCCAGGGGGCCCTGACAGACAGCTTCCATGCGTAAGGCGTCAAAATTCTGCAAGACGTCAGACCGGATGCCCGCAAACAGGTTGCGGGCATCGAAAAAGGATTCGCTCTGTATGGCGATCAGGTGAGGAAGCGGACGCGTCGCCGCCGCGGTCGCGGCGGTAAAGGGCGATCGTGCGTGCGGCAATGTGCGTGAGGCCAGGGCATAGAGCCAAAGCGATGGCAGGAGCCCCAGGGCCTGTAGATTCTCTTTTGGGTCAAAGGCCGCAAGTGAAATATGATTGCGCTGGCGCCAGAGCAGAGTCGCTGCGCTCAGCAGCAGGAGAAGGGCGCCGCCGAGCTGGCTCTGAAGAGAAAAACGGGATGCGGGAGGCTCCTCACTCCAGAAGCCCAACAGCGCCAGAGCGAAAAACAAGGCCGCCAGACAGAACTTTTTTAGCCCGAGAAAGGGCAGAAAAAGGCGAGGAAAGCGCAATGCATCAAGAAAATAGTCATAGTCCTGGGCGATAAAAGGCTCTCGCAGATTTTTGTATTTGGCGTTGCTGACGATTGTCAGCGTTATCAGGATGGCCGATACCGCGACAAAGGCGCACCAGGGCCGGCCAAGAAGTATGACAAAAATCGCATAGCAGAGACTCCACAGGCAGATATGCAGCAACCATGCCTTGACAGGGCGAAAGAGCCGGGGCCTGGGATGTAAAAATCGCTCTATTGCAACAGAAAGAAGAAGTCCCGCAAGGCCTGTCGCCCACACCTGCAGGAAGGCACGATCAACGATCATAACCAAAGATCCTCGCCAGGGGCATGGCCAGGCAGGCAGGCAGGAGGGCAAGCCCCCATATCCCGAGGTTGAGTGGGAAGGGAAAAGAGATTCGCGCGCGATCGAGGGCAAGACCACGCCTGATATGCCGGGCAGCGCGTTTCGGTTGCCAGAGGAAGGGTTTTGGACCCGGCATGGCGGAACACATGGGTGAGGCCACATATCCCGGCAGAATGACATTGACGTGGATGTTCTCAGAACGGAGCCAGCCGCGCAGGGAGTTGCCATAGGCTTTCAGGCCAGCCTTGGTAGCGCAATAGGTGGGCGTTGCGGGCAGACCATAGTAGGCGGCAAGGGAGCTCACGATGGCCAGCTGGCCGCCGCCTTTTTTGCGGAAGGCAGGCAGGGCGCTGTCCACCAGGGCCATGACAGAGAGCAGGTTGACTTCTACCAGGCTTCTGACATCCTCAAAAGGTTCTCCCTCGCCACGGGGGCCGATATTGGCGTTCAGGCCCGCATTGGCGATGATGAGATCCGGGGTCTGCTCCGTACAGCAGGCGGCCATCCACTGCCGCACGTCGTCGGCCTTGCGCAGATCCATGCAACAGGTCTGGACATCGCTCCCCCTGGCCCGGCAGCGCGCGGCAAGGTCTTCCAGAGCATCCTCTCGCCGCCCGAGCAGCACAAGCCGCATACCGGGAGATGCATACTCCAGGGCCAGCGCCGTGCCCAATGCCCCGGTCGCCCCGGTGATGAGCACGCTCCCGGGCTGAAAGCGCTTCCGCTGGTCACTCCATGAAAAGAAGAGCGTGAGGGAAAAGCCGGAGAAGGCAAGACCGCTGTAGAGGGAGATCCAGTAGTTTTCATTCCACAGTCCGGCACTGAAAGAGGCAAGCGCATAGCACAAAGAAAATACTTCCAGCCAGACGAGCCGTCTGTTGATGGCGGGGTGACGTATCTTTTGGCGACCGCAGCCCTTGGGGGTCCGGTGGAACGCGCCGTCGATCCCCGCGGCTACCTGGACGGCGGCACTGAAGTAGTAAAGGGAAAGGGGGAAGTGCATGATGACATAGCCGAAGGCGCTGCCAAGACGCCGGATCAAGGACGCCCCCTGGCTGCCGTTGGCAGTATTATACCAGGCCCAGACAAGGGCCGCCCCCAGGAAGAGACTGCAGCAGAGGTGGAAGAACGGACCAGGCTCGAACAGCAGGCCCACCGGCAGGCACAGCAGCAGAATGCAAAAGAATGCGGCCAGGAGCAGCGCGGAAAACATGAGCGAGCACGCGTACAGCCGTGCCAGCAGGGGCATGGGCGTCGCGAACATGCGCCGGATATGTCTTGCGGCATTCTGGATCAGGCCCCGGGCCCAGCGCTGCCGCTGTACGCGGAACGCTGCCATGGACTCCGGGAATTCGGCCCTGGAGGTCACATCGCCCAGCCAGATATATTTCCAGTTTTTCAGTTGGGCCGAGTAGCCCATATCCACATCTTCCGTAATGGTGGCGGCGCTGATGCCTCCGATGGCGTCGATACAGCTCCTGCGCCAGACACAGGACGACCCGGTCAGCGAGGCCATGAGGCCCTCCCGGGAAAGTCCGGACGTCACATCTTCCTTGTGGCCGGCTTCCATGGCCTGAAAACGCGTCAGGAAGCTCGCATCCCGGTTGACATGTTCGATGCCTGTCTGCAGAAAGCCCACCTTGTCATCCTCAAAACAGGGCATGACTTTGAGCAGGAAGTCGGCAGGGGGCAGGCAGTCGGCATCGAAAATGGCGATGAAATCTCCCCTGGCCAATGTCAGGCCGAAGGCAAGGTTACCGGCCTTGTAGCCGATACGCCTGTTCCGCCGGGCGTGTCTGACGGGGACGCCCGGCGCTTTGTACCGGGCGAGATGACGGTCAGCCAGCGCGCAGGTCTCGTCTGTGGAGTCGTCCAGCAGCAGGATATCCAGACGTTCCCGGGGATATTGCAGGGCGCAGGCGGCGTCGATGATCTTATGGACAATCCGTTTTTCGTTGTAGACAGGCAAAAGCACGCTGACCATAGGCCACTCTGTGGTGTCTGGAGCAGGGGAGGAAAACATGGTGATAAAGCGCACTGCCTGATCCTTGCCGGCATTGCGCACGGAGCGGGCCTCAAGAAGCGCATGGAGGAGGAACAGGACTGCCAGAAGAGCGAGAACTGCCTGCACGATCAGAAAAAACATGTCTGTACCTGAAAAATTTTAAAAGTTGACTGTGTCTGCCAGCTGTTCAAGTCTGTGCTGCCAGGTATGGCGGCTGCGGACGTAGGCCGCGCCAGCCGCTGCCCGCTCTTTGTCTTCATGGGCAGGGCCCGCGGCCAGTCGGGCAAGAAGCTCCCGCGCCTGGGGGGCATCGCGCACGATATGGCAAAAATCCCGAAAAGATCGCTCCACGACCGGGCTGCTGTTGGTGACAAGGATGCCGCCGCAGGCAAGGATCTCCAGCAGGCGCCGTGAGTACATGGTCTCGGAATCCGTGATGGAATTGACATTGAGCGAGATCGCGTAGCGCTTGTACACCGCTCCTGTTTCCGTATAGGGCACTTGCGGATGCAGATGCAGACCGGCATCGGCGGGAAAGCGGAACTCAAGAAAATGGGACAGCCTGTTGCTGTTTCTGTCATACACATGCAAGGGCAGAGTGATGCTTTTGCATGCCTCGAAGATCATGCCCAGGAACTGACGCCTTTCATTGAGGATGTGCCGGTAATAGCTGCCGACGAAACAGGCCTCGTTCCTGACAAAGGAAAAGCCCGTGAAGTGGTGGAATGCCGGTTGATAGGGCATGGACAGGAGGCCGACCGTCGTATCGGAGGGAACTTCCTGCCGGTAGCGTGGCAAGCATCTGCTGTCGGTTGTAAAGACATACTGAAAATTGCGCGCCACATCGATAAAGGCATCAAAAAAAGCGCCGTCATCCTTGTTCCAGAAGAGCGTGGGGAGCCCCCGATCCCGGGCATACCTGACCAGGGCGAAGATGGCGCCGGGCCTGTGCCAGTTGATAGAGCGGGGCTGTTTGGCAAGCATGTAGCGCCATTCCCCCCCGACGCCATGAAAGGCGGACTCCACGAAGACAAGGTCAGGACGCCAGTTGCGGAGGATATCCTTGTAGTTCCGCGGTGTCATGCAGCGGACACGGGCATCGGCAGACAGGCTGACGGCCGTAAAGAAATCCGTCACAAGCGCGATTTTGAGGCGGCCGAAGGGACCTGTGCGGGGGGTGTCCTGCGGGACGGCAGGGGGCTGATAGACAAAATGCCCTATGGTACGGATCAACGCGCCAAGCATGTCTTTTCTCCGAGGATGGACGGGACAAAGTGTTGCCACTGGCGGCATGAGACGATCCGCTCCCTTCCCTTATGCGCCATAGCTGCGCAGCGGGCAGGAGCCGCGAATGCGGCGGCCAGCACTTGGGCCAGATGGGCCGCGTCCCCGGAGCGGAAGAACCAGCCGGCAGATCCGGCCTCGTCACGAAAGACCGGCAGATCCGGCACGATAACAGGTTTTTCCAGAGCCATGGCTTCCGCCAGCTTGAGCGGCGGGACGATTTCGCAGACAGTGAACGGCTTGCGCGGGATGCAGATCAGGCTGCAACGGGCCAGGCGGGCGCGGGCCTCTTCTGGCGAGAGCCTGCCGCCAAAACGCACGGCGGCATCAAGGTCAAGCTCCGTTGTCAGGCGTTGCAGCTCTTCGCGGGCTTCCCCGTGTCCCGTGATCTCCAGACGCGCCGCCATGCCGGACTGCCGCAGCAGTCGCAGGGCATGGAGCAGGGTATCCAGCCCCTCATAGTTGATGAGCGAACCGGCATAACCGATGGTGAGCGGCTGTGCGGGCAGATGCGCGGGGCAGATGCGCCCGGCATCCACGCAGTTGGGCAGCAGATGCAGGCGGTCTTCGGGTATGCCCCAATGTTCCCGGGCATAGCGGCCGAGCTGGGCGGAAATGACGAAAACCCTGTCGGCATGGGCCGCCACAAAGCCTTCCAGCGCGAGGCCGAGCCTGAAGTTGCGCGACTGCGCAAAAGCCGGTTGCCGGGCAATACGGGTCAGCTCCCACAGGCCGCGCATTTCGTACTGGAAGGGGATGCCCAGACGCCGGGCGGCCAGAAGGGCGGGCAGGGCGTTGACATGGTTGGATGCGGCATGGATGCGGGCCACGCCCTCCTGCCGGGCATAACGCTCCAGGACAGTGGCCGCCTGCGCCGCATAGATCGCCGTGAAGCGGTTGTTGCGCGGGGCGGGGGCATGGACGTATGTCACCCCGTCCAGCAGGGTGCATTCCCCTTCGGGCAGGCAGAGACTGTCGCGCCTGTCCCGGGGATAGCCTGTACGGGTGGCGGCACGCAAATCCGCGCCACTGTTTTTCAGGGCATGCAAAAGTTCCTGGGTGCGCGACGTATAGCCGCTCACATGGTAGGGCAGACAACTGGCCGCCACATAGAGGATGCGCCCGGGCACAGCTGTCACAGGACGCCCTGGCTTTGCCCTGTGCAGCAGCAGCTGGAGCAAGCGCTCTGTCAGGCAACTGTGCAGCCGTGCGAAGGGGTTTTGCATAATATCAGGCCTTGTTGCCTGCCGGGAGTTCGGCTTTGGCCATGGACTCGGTATGCGTGAGGGCAATTTTGCCGCTATGGATCAGATCCAGCAGTTCCGCCGTGGTGATGACGTCACAGTCCTTTGTCAGGCGCTTCAAAAAACTGCGGTAGCCTTCGATGCGCGCGTCATCCTTGTAGACGCCGTGGCCGTTCTCGTCCCAGTACATCAGTGACCAGGAGTGCAGCAGAAAGACCATGAACGGCGTCCGCCGGCTGACGCTGCCCGGCAGAAAAGACGCCCACCACGGACGGTAGCGAAAGAACTTCGACTGCGGATACTGGAGCCTTGCCCACCAGTTCTTTTGCAGGCGGGGCAGGATGTATTTTTCCGACATGGGGATTTCTATCACGCCGTTTTCCCAGCGGAAGGGGGCATTGGTGGGCAGACTGTGCAGACACTGCGCATTGGAGACAGCGCACATGGAGTTGTTGAAGGACAGGGGGATCTTGTGCTTTGCCAGCGCGCGGAGGGTCCCGGCGTTCCAGCGGAAGGAGCCGGCGCGGAACGCCCGCAGGGGCCTGCCGAGGATAGCGGCAAGCATGCCGCCAAAATAGTCTATGACAAAGTCATCCTTGTCGTCCGCATACTGGTTCATGAAGCGCGGACGATAGTTGAACTGGAATTCGGGCCAGAAGTCTTCCGGCAGGTACTCGGGATGCGCGTGCATTTCCACATCCTGGCCGTCATGATCAAGCCAGCGCACGACGTCCTCCACTTCATCCCGACGCGCATACGCCCCGCACATGTCCACAAAAAAGACATGCTTGATGCCGAACTCGTTGCCCACGGCGCACATCTCACGCATACCGGCCGTACCGTTGGCATGTTCGCCCCAGATCAGACGGCGCACATGGTCCGTTTCCGCCCGGTTGGGCAGGGCTTCTGCATCGACTGTCAGGATGGCATATCTGTCTTTGCGCATATCAATCCGCTCGCTATCGCGCTCTATATTCTTATAATCGCGCCGGTCTCGGGCCAGGGCAGCAGGCCGGACGTTCCGGCGCGGATACTTCAAAAAAAAGGAGCAGGAGCAACCCGTTATGACGGGACAAGCCGCGCAAAGTCTTCCGCACCGCACAAACCGGCCGACAGTGGGACGGCCACAGCGTCACGGTAGCGCCAGGCAAGATAGCGCCGTTTCCGCCCGGCATACTCCGGGCCCGTACCGGGAATCTCCGGCAGGTATTCCACCAGCCAGCCCAAACGGGAATAGAAGGCGAAATCCGCCAGCGGCGTCACCAGCACGGGTATATAGGCCGGGCGTGCGGCCAGCAGACCTTGCAGGCCGCGGCAGGCCGCGCGGGAGGCGACTTTATCCGGCACATCCGACCAAATGAGCAGAATTTTGTTCCCGGCGGCAGGCGCATGCGTGAGGCCTGCCTGCCAGACCTGCTTTTGATAGCGGGCGCGGCTCAGGCCCAGGACCCGCAAAAGACGCCCCAGCTTTTGCAAACAGCGTTTGCGAAGCTCTGGCGCGGGCTTTTGCGGCAGCAGCTCGTAGCGCACCAGCAGGGCCCATTCCGGGGCGACTGCCCACTGCCGCAGACGGCGGCGCAGTTTTTCTGTTGCGTGCGGCAGTGTCATGGCCTCCTCACTGCTGCGCCAGTTGCCAGATAGCTTCGGCGGCAAGATCTGCCCCGTTGAGGGCAAGGGCGCAGGAAGCCTTGTTTTTCTGTTCCGCGCGCGCCAGCAGCTGCCGGACCGCCGTTTGGGCATCCGCGTCCGTCTCGCACGGGCTGACCACCACCGGCGCATGTGCCGCCAGCATGCGCGCCCGCGCCGTCTGATCATCCGTCAGCAGGGTGTTGGGGACGATCAGGCTGGGGATTTGCGCCTGCGCCACTTCGCAGCAGGTATTGTAGCCCGCTGCCCCCACAAAAATATCAAACGCCCGCAGATAGCGCGCCAACGGACAGACGGCCAGCGGCTGCACCGTGGCGGGCAGTTCCACATCCCGCACGGAAATGGGCGCACAGGCCCAGACCACGGTAAAACCGGCGTCCTGAACTTCCCGCACAAGGCGCAGGCCCGGCCCGCTCACGTCCTTGAGGTTGCCCGGTCCGAGGGAGAACAGGGCATAACGCCCTTCCAGCCGCAGACCCAGCTGTTCCCGGGCCGTCGTCCGCGGCAGAATGTCGTCATCATCCAGCAACAGCACCGGAGGCACATGCAGCTGGCGGACGCCCTCCGGCGTGCGTTCCTCCCCGGGCGTGCCGCCCAGTTCGCCGGGCCGGATCAGCAGGTCAAAGAGGCTTTTGTCCACCGGGACGGTTTTGGCGTTTTTTTTCAGCAAGCCCCGGTTTGACCAGACCAGCCTGAGCGGATGCCCATAGCCCCGACAGGCCGCCAGAAAGCCCTGAAAGGGCCATGTGCCGTCAAAGACCACCACATCCGGCCGGGTGCGCTCCAACATCATGCCGAAACGCGCGGCCAGCTCGCAGTTCCAGTCGTATGTGGCATTGACAGACCAAAGGGGCGAAACAAAATAGTCCCCTGCAAAACCCATCTCTTCCACCACTTCCATAGCTGACGACAGGGAAAAAAAGACACAGTCGGCTTTGTCCCGTAAACGGCGGGCATAGGCCAGACAGCGCGTCAGATGCCCCATGCCCGAGCCGTTGACGGGGAAGAAAAGAAAAAGTGGGCTAAGATTACACAAATTTTAATTCATTTAATTAATAGATTTTTGTTGGCTGATGATTTTTTGCAACGCATAATAATCTCTCATACTATGTATAAAGGCATCAATAATTTCAATTTTTTTGTGTGAAATTTCCATTCCTCCCCATTCTTCATGCATAAGTTGTTCAATAATTCGCACTATATATGGTAATGGAAGAACTAGATGCTTGTCTACGCCATCTAACTCTACAATAATAAACCATATATTATTGATTTTTTGTAATCCAAGACAATATTTTTTGTTATTCATTCTAAACAATGAATCAATTTGTATTTTGTCAGATGGAGATTGTATATTAGAATAAATACATATTTTTGATTTTTCTTCTTTTAAAATATCATATAGATAAAATCGATTGGCTAAAGAACTATCATCAAAATTTATACTCAAAGCAGACTCAAATTTTTTTCTTACATCTCTTCTTATATTTTGAAGGTATAATGGTATATCGAACTGAGGATTAAAAGCAAGGCATGTCGAGCCAGGAAATTTTCGAGTACACCACAAAGCTGCAAATCCACCATTGGACGATGAAATAATAGTTAAATCATTATATGAAATATTATATATCTCTAAAAATTTATTTATAATATCACATAATAAGTCAAGATAGTTAGTTTGCTTTTGGCCAAAGAAATAAGTTGGGGCAATTCCTGTTTCGTGTCTAGTTGGATCATCAATGCATAAAAACATACCATCAAATGTATTATACCAAGATACCCTATGAAAAATAGGATATGGTCTATTGCAAACACCAATAGCCGAAAGAGAAACATACAATTTTCTATATTGAGATGGTATAAAAAAAACTTCAAAAGATGTATTTTTTACTGATATGGACAGTCTATAAGTATCCTCTTTTGACAAATTAGCCAAACTCAGCTTTTTCGGTGACGCTGATAGAAGTACTTTCAACTCGGTATTATTCATATATATCTCCGATTGTATCCCTCAAACATGTTTATTTGACTGGAATCAATCAGTTTTATTATAACTTGATATATTTTTATAAACATTGCTTTGTTAAAAATCTGTAATCTTTACCCACATGCTATTGATCTGATTATTCTATATTTATATTTTTACATCATAAAATCAATATAGCATATTGTTTTGCGTACAGATGACAGCCTTTCCAGAATTTTTTGCAATTTCCATGGCTTGCTTCTCTTCAGACTCGACAAAAAGACAAAGATCATCCCTATATTTATAGTGTTCCCATTTAATTTTTGCGTGTGCATTTTGGATAATCCTTTCTTTTTTTGATGGCAAATTAAGCATTATAAGATGATTATACTTAACATTATTATTCATTAACCATGCCTCTGTCTGAGGTCTATATTTTTCAAGCCTCGATGTAATAATTGCACCTATAGTATAATTAGGAATAAATAACGGTTTTGCATTTATCAAGAAATTAATATAGTTATCTCCATCATCATTTTCTTCTTCCGTTGGATCAACACAGAGAACACCATCTATATCAAAGGCCCAGTGAATACAATGCGGGTGATTTAAATAATTCCATTCAAATATTCGAGGCATAGTTGTCTCATCAAAGTAAAAATCTACTAATAATTTTGATTTTTGTGTTGCGTATACAGCTGAATATACATAGTCTTCATGTAAATTATATTGTAGAAGCATATTCTTTGCTTTTTCTATAGATTTCCCGGATAGTATCGAATCGTCAATAACCATTATTTTACCTTTACGCGTTTCTATATTTCTCCCTGTCAATGTATTTTTTATCTTACATACAAATTCATTTATACTATATACTGGGATATTTAAAAAATTACCAATAATATATGCAGGAATCATTCCGCTACGTGGAATTCCAACGACCGAAGTAATATTTAATTCTCTCAATTCTGCTATTTTACTTTTGATTATGCCTATAAGATCATTATATGTTTTAAAATAATAATTTTGTCTATTTTTAAATTTTTTTATTTTTAACCATCCGTCAACGAGGTCTAACAATTTATCTTCGAAAGTTGAGATCGTCCCTTTTTGCAAAAAAACATTTCTAGCATTTTTTCCCATGATATAAGGGAGATCTCTATGGTCTAAAATATATTCAAGTATATTTTGAAGCGCATTACAATCTTCGTTGTCGAATACAAAAGAGCAACTGTTGTCCAATATTTCTTTTGCACCGACGTTTGTAGATACGATAACAAGTTTACCATGCATTAGGCCTTCTAATGCAACATTAGAAAATGATTCATCACGCGATGGAATAACAAAAATATTCATCTCGCTGAATAACTTCGTTTTTTTATCTTCATCACTAACTTCACCATGATCAATAATCCATGGTCTATTTAGCATATCTGCCAGACTATCTAAATATTTTCTAAAACAATTAAGTTTACGACCTACGATATGAATCTCGATATTTTTTTTATGTTTATCACTAAGATGATCGACTGCATTGAGTAAAATGTCCAGTCCTTTTCTAGCAGATATCGTTCCACAAAATAATATTTTTACTTTTTCTTTGATCAGATTTTCTTCTCCTGAATATTTATCTATAACAAAGTTTCTTAATTCTTGAACATATGGAGTATAATTTTTCCGAATAAAGTCTGCGGCATAATTACTAACACAAACTGTGAATGGATAGTTCATCAATTCTTTTTGTCTTCCAATGTGATATCCCGTAATATTTTGTGCCTCACGAATATACCATATCGTCGTTGCATATTTCTTTATTCTTTTTACAAAACATGATAAAGCAATAGTATTTGCAATAATAAGATCAAATGATTTAAAATAGTTCGAATTTTCTGTATTGTCTATTGTTTCTTGATCAATAATTTTTATTGTTATTCCGTTTTTTTCTATTTCTTTTCTGTAGTCCCCATCTACAGGAGATACTATTTCCACATGGTAAAAATTATTTAAGCAACTAGCCATCCTTAAAGAGCTACCAGGAGCCCCCGTATAGGTTAATTCATGTGTTATAATACAAATGCGTTTTTGATAATTAGGTTCTATTAAACTGTTAGAATTAATCTTATTTTTACATAATAGCACATTAGTACGATATATATTAAATCCAATTTTATCAGAAAGCATCTCATAGATAGCAAGAGATTCTTTGTAATTTCTATTTTTAAAAAGTTTAAAGGCTTTCTGTGAACTTAAATTATTTTCCATATTTTCCTCCTTATATTAATCTAAATTTAATATAGATAGCTTCTGGCCTGGTAGCGAATACGCTCAGGATCTTCATGGCCTTTTCTCGCAGGTACTATTGCTCGCGCTACTTGCCGGACGCCGTGCCCATGACAATACGCATCACCCGCGACAGCACCGCCGTATCAGGTTCAAACTGCGTCAGCATGTTTTTCAGCATCAGGGCTGTCCGCAGGGCAAGGGCGTCGGATTCCTTTTTTTGCGCATCCATCCGGCCTTGCAGAGCGGCCTGCGCTTCACGCGCCCGGGCTGCCTCCTGCCGGGCCTGGTCAGCCGCTTTTTGCAGCTCGGCTATCCGCTTATCGCGTTGCGTCAGCTCTTGTTTGCGTTCGCTACGCTCTTTGTTCAGCTGCGCTGTGGCGGCTTCCTGCTGCTTTTTGCTCTCCTCGGCGGCTTGTTTGAGCTTTGTCATGGTCGCCCGCAGTTGCCCGGCCTCATTCTGCGAGGCTTTCATCGTTTCCCGGGCCTGCCGGGCGCGCTCCTGTTTTGCTTCCTGCCGGAGGCGCGCAGCCTGTCGCTCTTCCGAATCACTCAGGCTGCTACCGGCAGGCAGCATGTCCAGCAGGGCTTCGGCGTTGAGGGCATCGCCGGCATCATACAGACGGAAGATCAGCCATTTGAGCCGGTAGGGCTGCGGGTCCGTCTCCCAGGCCAGGCGCGCAAGCTCGGCGGTCTGGCGGGCATCGGTCAGCATTATCTGCCGGGCCAGTGCCGTGTAGGCATTGGCCCGCATCACAGGGGAAAGAAAGACGGAGTCCAGCAGTTTTTCCACGGCTTCGGCACCGCCGGCGGCATGGGCGTCCAGCACCTTCTGGAAGCTCCTGCCCCCCAGCGCGGCCGGGGGCACGGTCTGGTCCAGGGCCTTCCACATTCTGCGCAGCCTGACCGGCAGGGCGATAAACGAGCCTGCGGAGCTGACCCCCGTGATGAGCATCCTGCCCAGACGGGCGGCAAGGCTGTTTGTGCCTTCCACCTGCAGAGCCGCCTGCTGTTGCGCCACCAGGGCGCGCAATTTCAGGTTTTCCGCCAGGGCTTCGCCGGCCTGGGGCGGGATGACCACAACAGAGCCGCCGGCGTCCGCGCCGCTGCCTTTGCGCTGCTCGCAGTCCTTGAGTTTGTGATAGTATTTTTCCAGCTCTTCCTGGACCACATGCAGCTGCTCGAACAAAAGCGCGTTTTCTTCCGTCAGTTCCTTGATGCGGGCGTCTTTGGCGTCAGCGCTTTGCGTTGTTTCCTGTGCGGCCATGACCTTTCTCCTTTGAGCATTTTGCTTTTGAAATTATTCAATTTCAAAAGCGGCGCTGCCATCATTTCGCCTGAAAAGCGTGGTTTTCAGGCTCATTCGGCGCGGGCGCCAGCTAACGCTGTCGCCAGAGCGGTTTAGCTCATTTCATCAGCAAACCGCTCTAGTCCACATGGTCCAGAATAACGGCTTTCAAAAGACCCACGATACCGAGCACAAGCAGCGTGATGCACAGGGTCGCGACCACGCCATAAATGCGCCGCGGCTGCCAGGCGTATTCCGCCAGGACAGGAACCTGCAACACGGAGACCTGTTTCAGGGCGCGGGCGGCGTCCATCCTGCCTTTTTCCAGCGCCACGAGCGATGTCTTGTAAAGATCCTGCTTGAAGTTCAGATCCAGCTGTAACAACTGCTCCTCTTCCATGAGCGAGTTGAGCGGTCTGCCGCTCGTGGAGGCCAGCTTGGCCTGTTCTTGCGCGATCTGCCGCTCCACGGCGGCAAGGGATTGTTGCAGGGATCTCCGGGTCGGATGGTTGCGATCCAGAGTGCGGGGCAGGGAAGCCAGCTGGGTCTGAAGATCGGTACGTTGCCCTTCCAGCTTGCCAATGATGGTGTGGATGCTCTCCACTGTGGCCCTGGGAGAAACAAGGCCCTTCTGGTTCTGGAAATCCAGCAGGGCCCTGCTGGCCTGCAACACCTGGGCGTGCGCCAGCGCTACCTGTTTTTCCAGAAACGCCACTTGCGTCCTGGCCAGGGCGTGGCTCATCTCATTCATGAAGCGCTCGCCCTCGTTGACCAGCATGTCGGCAATGGCCTTGGCCGTCCCGGCATCATAGGCCTGGGCGCTGATGCGCAGGACTCCCGCATAGTCATCGTATCCCACGGAAACGCGCGAGAGGTAGTGCCGATGAAACCATTCGATGGAGGCATCCCTGAACCAGAGGCGTGAGGCGAAATCCCGGCGCGAGTCGCTGTAGTGGGAGCGCAGATCCAGGGCCGCGTCCAGCTTGTTGAGCATGTCGACAGAGAGCAGATGCTCGCGCAGCAGCAGCTGGTCCGAGCTGTTGGCCTTGCCGATGCCGCCCAGCATGGTCGTCAGGTCAAAACCGGGGGCGGAAATCTGCTCCGTATTCTGGACGATAACGATGCCTTCCGACACATAGCGGTCAGAAGAAAACAGCCAGAAGCATGTGCTCAGCAGGCTCAGGAGCAGGATAGAACGCGCCAGCCAGCGGAAGAGCACGTTCACACGCAGCGCGCTTTGCCCCTCCTGTTCCCCTGCCTGGGGGAGAGACGTCATATTGGCATTATCTGTCATCTTCATAACTTTCTGTATAGGCAAGGAGGGCATCATCCAGCTTGTCGAACCAGGTCGCCTTGCCGTCCTTGAGCAGGATGCCGGATTCACAGAAGGCTTTCAGGGTAGCGTCATTGTGGGCCACCATGATGATGCTGGCCTTATGCGCCAGGTTTTGAAAGGCCTGCCTGGCCTTTTTGCTAAAGGCCGCGTCACCGGCGGCCGTGACTTCGTCAGAGATGTACACGTCGAAATCAAAAGCCAGGGAAAGCGCGAACTGCAGGCGGGACCGCATGCCGGAGGAATAGGTCTGGATGGGATCGTCAAAGGCCTTTCCCAGTTCGGCAAAGTCCTCAATGCGCGCGATGCGCTCGGGCAATTCCTTTTGAAAGCCGTGGATGCGACAGACGAACCTGGCATTCTGGCGGCCGGTGAGCGTGCCTTCCAGGCCGCCGTTGGCCATGGGCCAGGAGACACGGCAGTAACGGCGCACCCGACCCCGGGTAGGGTAGTCGGCTCCGCCGATGATGCGCAGCAATGTTGACTTGCCCGCGCCATTGACGCCCACCAGCCCGACGCTGCGCCCTGTGGGGATGACCATATTCACCCCGCGCAGAACCCAGTCACCGGCGCCACGTCGCGTCGTATAGCGTTTATGCACGTTTTCAATGGAGATCATTGCATCACCAGTCGGGTCTCAAGCCCGCGATACAGGGGCAGCCCCAGCGCAATGCTGCCCAGGACCCAGGCGTACAGATAGCCGAAACTGACATCCAGCGTATGGTAGTTGCTGAAAAAGCCCATGCGCACAAGCTCCAGTCCATGCACCAGCGGATTCCAGAGCAGCCACTCGCGATAGGGGAGAGGGATAAATGTTACAGGCACAATGACACCGGAGATCAGGTACAGGGGCATCATCACTATCTGGAAAATATGCCCGGAATCCGGGACAAGCCGCATGCTGACCGAGGTCACCAGCCCGTAGCCCAGGCCGAACAGCCACAGACCGGCCAGAGCCGCCAGCGCCGTGAGCGGATCGTCCGGCAGGGCATCCAGCCCCAGCAGGGCCGCCGCCCCAAGGATGCACAGGGAGATGAAGAACATGGAAAAGGCTTCCACTCCGGCCCGCACCAGAGCCACATCAAAAGGGCGCACCTGACGGAAGGCGAAAAAGGCCTTGTTGCAGTCCAGGGCGTGCAGGGTTTGCACACCTGTGCGCCGGAAAAGGAAGAAGGACAGCATCCCCAGGATGATCCACATGGAAACGTCAATCCCTCCCATGCTGTTTCTGCGCATCATCCCCCAGACAGCACTCATGAAGCCGATATGCATGGCCGGTTCTATGATGAGCCAGCTCCAGGCCGCCCGGCTGCCGAAAAAGCGATCCAGGGCCTCACGCAGGAAGAGCGCCTGCCAGACTGTGATGGTATTGGTGAAAGGGCCGTTCATGCTATTCCGAAACCTGTACTTGATAGCGTCCCAGATTAAGGGCAGGCGTCAGCACCATGCCCACCATGCGCAGGAGTTTCTCGAGCTCCGCAGAAGGCATGTTGGCGACATACAGCACATCCTTGTCCTGCATGGGAAAGTTTTGCGTGACGAAAAACGCTCCGGGATCGTTGAAATTGACCTGGTAGACCACAGGGATCTTGCCGTTGGCGGCAG
This sequence comes from Desulfovibrio sp. ZJ200, assembly GCF_011039095.1. Lineage (NCBI taxonomy): Bacteria > Pseudomonadati > Thermodesulfobacteriota > Desulfovibrionia > Desulfovibrionales > Desulfovibrionaceae > Desulfovibrio > Desulfovibrio sp. ZJ200. The sequence goes on from NZ_JAAKEH010000009.1 coordinate 39,493, forward strand.
AAGGCGCATCCACCAGGGACGCGTCTTCAAAACGGAAAACGAAAACCCCGCCGGGATCGGCGCGATTGTCGTTCAGGCCGCCGGACCGGGCCAGCGCCTGGGCCAGGGAGATGCCCCGGGCCTCAAAGGGGAGCTCCTGGTTGCGTCCTGTGGCCCCCAGCACAGAGATGGTCCAGGGCTGATACAGGGCCGTGAGAACGTCACCCGGTTGCAGGGGGATGTTCTGTTTGGGCTCGTGGACGATGGTATCCAGCGGCATGGTGGCCGAGACGCCCGCGCGCGTCAGCTGCAGGGAGACCCTGGTCACCGGCTGGGTCACCCCGCCCACGCTGGCCAGAGCATCCAGCAGGCGCTCTCCCTTGGGGGTCAGGGGCATGTTGGCGCTCCTGGCCACATCGCCGATGATGACCACCTGCGACGTGGGGCTGCCGGACACGCGCACCATGACCTGCGGGTTGTTGGCCTTGCCTTGCAGGCGGCCTGTGATCTCTTTTTCCACGGCCCGCACGGAACGCCCGGCGACCTTGATGCGCCCGGCAAAAGGAATGTTCACTGTGCCGTCGTCCATGACCATCTGGGGCGGCAGGGCCTCGGCACTGGCGCTCAGCGCGCCTGCCGGGGAAGCTGTCAGGGCATTGCTGCCGAACAGGATGCTGGGCGGCGTTTCCCAGATGCTGATGACGATGCTGTCACCCGCGCCGATCAGATATTCCCGGGGCCTGGCATCACCGAAAACATCCGCGAAGGCCTTGGAGCGCTTTTCGGCGCTCAGCTTGCGCGCCAGGGCAGCATCGACCTCTTTTACCAGGACCCCGGCAAGATTTTTGGACGATGCCGCCCGCTGCACCTGCATGCGGCTGGCGCCGGAGTTGGGCATGATCCCGCAGCCGCTGAGCAGGATAGCCAGCAGGCCGCAAATCAGTCCGGGGATCATGGGATGTTTTTGGGGCATCAGTGGGTTCCTTTTAGAGCATTTTGCTTTTGAAATTATTCAATTTCAAAAGCGGCGCTGCCATCATTTCGCGCCCAGGCTTCAGCCGTTGCGACGAAGGAAGCTACGGATGAAGACAGCAACTGGTTACTGCGGCAGCCAGCCAACGCAACCGCTGTCGCTATCCGTAAGCAAGCAAAGCTTGCTAACGGCTACCGCAACGCGGTCTGGACGCTCATTCGGCGCGGGCGTCCGCTCCCGCGGCCGCCAGAGCAATTTCAAAGTGAAATTGCTCTAGTGAACCATCCGCGCCAGCGAGCGGCAGACCTGTTCAATATCGCGTTCACTGTGCAGGGCAGACACGAAAAAGCGCAAACGTGCCGCTTTTTCCTCTACCGCGGGGTGGATGACGGGCTGTACATTGATGCCCTCCGCAAAAAGCTGATTGGACAACGCAATGGCCTTGCGTGAGCTGCCCAGGATGACGGGGATGACGGCGTAACCCCGGGCAGTGCCCGCGTTAAGACCGGCCTTGCTGGCCAGACGCAGGAAGAAGGCGCTGCGATCCTGCAACCGGCGGACACGTTCAGGCTCCCCCCGCATGATGCGCAGGGCCGTCAGGGCCGCGGCGGCCAGAGGCGGGGCAATGCCGACGCTGTAAACGAAACCGGGCGCGGCCGATTTCAGAATGTCCACCAGATCCCGGGAGCCGGCGATGTAACCGCCGCAGCCGGCAAGGGTCTTGCTCAAGGTCCCCATCCAGATATCAATATCGGTCCCGGCGATACCGTGATGTTCCGCGCTGCCGCGGCCTGTGGCGCCGAGGACGCCCAGCGCATGCGCCTCGTCCACCATGAGCAGGGCGCCGTGACGGCGCTTGATCGCCACCAGGGCGGGCAGATCGGGCATGTCCCCGTCCATGCTGTACAGACCTTCGACCACGATGAGGACACGTTTGTACTGAAGACGGGAGGACGCCAAAAGCGCGTCAAGAGCTTTCAGATCGTTGTGGGGGAAGGCCCGGCGTGTGGCGCCGGACAAGCGGATGCCCTCCAGCGCGCTGTTATGGATCAGGCTGTCATGCAGGATGAGATCGCCAGAGCTGAACAGGGTGCTGATGGTGCTGACATTGGTGGCATGGCCGCTGACAAAGACGATGCAATCCTCCGCGTCATAGACGGCGGCAAGCTGCTTTTCCAGTTCCCTCTGGATGGGGCGCTCCCCGGCGACCAGGCGGCTGGCGCCCACAGAGGTCCCGTAGCGGGCGATGGCCTCCAGGGCGGCCCTGTTCACTTGCGGGTGGCCGTTGAGCCCCAGATAGTTGTAGTGGGAGAAGTTCAGGTATTCTTTCCCCTCGATCCTGGTCACAGCCCCCCCGCTGCCTTCGTGTACCTTGAAAAAAGGATTGCCTATGCCGAGGCGTTCGGCCGCAGCGGTCAGCATGCGCAACTTCACCAGCGCAGGATGGCTGGCAAAGCCGGTCAGATCAGGATCGACCACAGGGGGCGTTGCACCATGCGGACGCGCCTGTCTGGCATCGCCGGCCTTGTGAGCCTTCCGTTGCAGGATGCTGCTGATGAGTGTGAAAGAAGAACTCATGCCTTCCGGGCCCCCTCGGCAACTGCGCCATTCAGGATAGTGGCCGTTTCATTTTCATTGAGATCGACGGCGTGCCGGCGGGCCAGATCGGCAAGCAGGGCGTCTTCACTGACATTTTCGTCCACAGTCCCGGTCAGGCGGGCGACGATGCGTTCCGCGATCTGGTCCACTGTGGGGGAATCCTGAAGCATCATGGCAGACAGGCGGACGCCGGTCCGCTGCTCAAGGCCGACGGCAAGTTCGACCGCCATGAGGGAATCCAGGCCCATGGACTGCATCCCGCGGTCCGTGGCGACCTGCTCCGTGGCAAGGCCCAGAACCTGCGCCACTTCGTCGATGCTGAGACGACGTATGATGTCCAGAACTTCCGCAGGGGATTTTTCGGCCAGGAGCTGCCGGATATCCGGCGTGTCCTGAAGCGCGGCCGGATCTTCGCTGTGGGTCACCAGGCCAAAGCGGGGACTGCTTTCAGGGAACATCTGCATGACTGTCTGCCAGTTAATGTTCGCCAGAATGTGCAGGCCGCTCTCGTCGAAGACCCTGTCCAGCGCGTTCATGGCTTCGGATGTCGTGAGCGGGGCCTTGCCGAGATGCTGCGTCAGACTTTTCTTCACAGTGTCGTGGCGCGTAAGATAGCCTGCATCGCCGACAGGGCCCCAGGCGATGCAGAGCGCGGGCAGGCCCAGGGCAAGGCGCAGCCGCGTCAGCCCTTCAAGACCGGCATTGGCGGCGACATAGTTGGCCTGGCCGGGGTTCCCCAGGGCCACGCTTATGGAGGAGTACAGCACGAAATGCGTCAGGGGCAGATGGCGTGTGGCTTCATGCAGGTTCCAGGCGCCGCGCAATTTGGGAGAGATCACCTTGTCCAGGCTTTCCCTGTCCATCTGCGCCAGCCATCTGTCATCAAAGACGGCAGCCGCATGTATGACGCCTCCCAGGGGCGGCATGGTCGCCGTCACCTGCCCGATCAGACTGCGCACGGCAGCGGGATTCGTCACGTCACAGGCTTCGGCCCGTGCGTTGACGTCCCGGGTCCGGAATTCTTCCAGAAGTTCTTCCACACCCGGCGTCGACATGCCGCGACGTCCCACCAGTACCAGATTCCTGATGCCGCGCCTGACCAGATGCCGCGCCGTTGCCAGACCGAAGCCGCCAAGGCCGCCGCTTACCAGCCAGGTGCGCGCGCTGTCCGGAGCTTCCGGGGCGGTCTGTCCGGCATGGACCGGCGGCAGGGCGCTCATATCGACGACGATCTTGCCGATATGCTGTGCCTGCTGCATGGCCCGGAAGGCAGCTATGGTCTGATCTGCCGGGAAAGAGCGGCAGGGCGGCGGGACGAGGTCTTTCGAGCGCAGCAGCTGCATGACTTCCTGGAAGAGCCGGGCCGCGATCTCCGGCCGGGCTGTGAGCAGCTGGTCAACATCAATGGCAAAGTAACTGATGTTTTCCCTGAACGGGCGCAAGCCGATGCCGGTATTTTCCACGAAGTCACGTTTTCCCAGCTCCAGGAAGCGCCCAAAGGGCTTGAGCAGGCTGATGCTCCTGCGCATGGCCTCACCGGCCAGTGAATTGAGCACCGCATCCACGCCCTGCCCGCCCGTAGCGGACAGAACATCATCGGCAAAGGAAAGGCTGCGGGAGTCAAAAATGTGCGCAACGCCCATGAGCCGCAGAAAATCGCGCTTTTCATCGCTTCCCGCCGTGGCAAAGACCGTTGCCCCCAGAAAACGCGCGATCTGGATGGCCGCGATCCCCACGCCGCCGGCCGCGCCATGGATGAGGACGCTCTCGCCGGGCTGGAGGCGGGCCAGATGCCTGAGGGCGTACCATGCGGTGAAGAAGACGGTCGGGATCGTGGCAGCCGTTTCAAAGGGCCAGTCCCCGGGGATGCGCGTCACGGCATGCGCGGGGGGAGTAACATGGCTTGCGAAGCAGTTGGAGGCAAAGCCCGCCACATGGTCGCCGGCGCGGAGATCCTGGACGCCTTCGCCCACACGCGTGATTATGCCGGAGAATTCAAGCCCGAGGCAGGGACCGGCAAAGCCGTTTTCCACGGCTTCATCGGTCAGCAGGCCCATGGTGAGCATGACATCACGAAAGTTGAGCCCCACGGCCATGACACGGGCTTCAACCTGCCCCGCTTCAGGCTCCCGGGCCGTATCCGGCTGCCAGCAGAGGTTGTTCAGTCTGCCCGGCACGGTAAAGTCCAGACGGCAACGTTGTTCCGTGACGGCCCGGACAGCCTTTTGGGGCATGCTGTCCACCCTGAGCACATAGCGCGCCTGCTGCGTCAGCAGGATCTCGTCGCTCTCCGTGCTGGTGAGGAATTCCCTGCCAAGACGTGCGACCAGATCGGGGCAAGTCCCTGTCGCGGGGATATCCACGAGCGTGCAGCGCAAGCCGCCGTACTCCTGCATGATGACGCGGCCGAGGCCGGTGACGGCGCACTGGGCGGGGCAGGCAGTGTGATCGTCCGGCAGGACGGCCGCCAGAGAGCCGCCCCGCGTCAGGACCCACAATCTGGGCGGGCAGGCTGCCTGCCGCATGCAGAGGTGAGCGCAATGACGCAGGCGGTCGAGGGTATCCGTCACCTTGTCCGTGCTGTCGCCATGACCGAGCATGAAGATGACATGGTCGACCGGGGCAGCGGCAATGTCTGCCGCATCGCAGGAGCAGACGGCCTGCTGGCTGTGTGCCAGAAGATAGCGGCTCACGTTTTCGGCCAGGGGGGCCGAGATGGCATCTGTCAGAAGGAACCAGACAGCGGGCTGTTTTTCTTCCGTGTCCGCCGCATCCCTGTCGGCAGGGGCAGCGGCAAGAAGCAGGAACGCTCCTTCAGCCAGGTCATCTGCCGCAGGCTCACGGAAGATGCGGCAGGCGCCGAAGCCGTGAGTTTCAAGGATGCCCTGCCAGGCTTGTGGACCTGACAGCGAAGAGAGAGCCCGGCCGCTGTGCGGAGCCGTGTGCCACCAGGCAGGCTCCAGACCTTCCACAAGATCCGTGCTCCAGTCGGGATAACGCTCCGCGACCAGCAGGAGGCCTCCGTCAGCCAGCAGGGTGCGGATATGGCGCAGCATGGCGTCATAATCCGGGAAGCTGTGCAGGGTATGGCGGAACAGGACGATGTCGAAACTCCGGGGAGCGGGCTCCCCTTGCAGGCCGTCCGTCGTAACGACCCTGATGGCCGGATGCTGGCCATAACGGCCTTTGGCCTGCGCCAGCGCGGCATCATCCGGCAGGGCCAGCAGATAGCTGAAGCTGTCCTTCTGGAGCAGCATGTCCAGGGTCTCCGGCAGGGCGCCGGGGGCAGCGGCCACTTCAAGGATGCGCAGGGGCCTGTGTGCCGGCCAGAGAGTGGCCAGGTGGCGGATAATGGCGGTGATCGCCGTATCCGTGCCCTGGACCGCGGGATCCAGATGCCGGCTTTCACGGGTGACGACAGCCTCCCGGATGCGCTTGAGGAGGGATTTTCCGTCCAGGTCTCCTCGCAGGACATCGCCCAGGCGTCGGCAGACACGTCCCAGGGGCAGGAGAGCAGGCAAGAACTGCGGCGCAAGACGGAAGGCTTCGGACCACAGCTCAGGGAACGTCGGGAGCCCGGCCCCGGGCGCGGGAGCAGCGGTTCCGTCCGCATCAGTTTTGGGGAGCAGGCCTTCCCGGGCAAGGAGGTCACGCAGCCAGCCTTCACAGGCGGCGGATTGTTGTCCGTTGTCCGGCAGTTCCTTCAGGCAGTGGGCAGCCGCCGAGAGCGTCATGGCTTCCATGAGCGGCAGGACCTGTTTGAACCAGACCTCGCGTTGTGGAGCGCAGCCGGCAAGGGCCTTTGCGGCAACAGCGCACAGCTCTTCCAGGGGCGGCAGGGGGGCGGGGATGCGCGTGGCCAGGGGAGCCAGCCAGGGGCGTATGGTCCAGGCAGCCACGCGCTCCAGCCCCGCGCGGGCCAGCGGCACGGCACGGAAACGGCAGTTGCGGACTCTCGCAACCGGTCGGGCCGCATCGTCCAGCAACAGGAATCCCGCTGTCAGGGAACGGCGGCCGCACCGGCGTGAACGGCCGATGATCCGGCATACGGGCCTGGCGCTGCAGACAGTGATGCTGCCTGTGCCGATAGGGAGGAAGGCGAGGGCGGCCCCGGCATCCCGGACCGCATGGACCCCTGCCAGTGAATGGAAGCAGGCATCCAGTACTGCCGGGGGCAGGATAGAGTTCTGCTCATGCTCCCGTGAAGGGATGAGGTCGGCTTCAAAACAGCCTTCCGTCATGCGCAGTTCGTCCACGACACGGAACGTGGCGCCATAGTCCAGCCCCAGCTTTGCGGTCAGGGCATACAGGGCCTCATGGCTCATGACCCGGGGCGTGCCGTCCGGCAGCGTTATGTCGGCCGATTCCGTATTTTCAGGCAGGACGATGGCGCGCGCCCGCGCATGCCGGGTCCAGTCGCCGGTTCCGAGGCGGGGACGGCTGTATATGCGGATAGAGCCGTCTTCAGTATCCAGACTGCACCGGACACACTGGGCATGGCCGTTCTCAAACACAAGAGGTGTCGTGATATCGAGAAATTCGAGCGTGATCTGTTCCTTGCCCAGCCCGAAACGTGCCGCGGCAAGAGCGATCTCCACATATCCGGCGCCAGGGAAGACAATGACCCCGCCTACTTTGTGATCTGCCAGCCATCCATCCCTGGCGGGATCGAGGATATTTTCCCAGGTGGGGCAGGCCGCGTCCAGCGGCCAGCCGAGCAGTGGATGCCGGCGTTTCCGGGCAGGGCGGCATTCGCTGGTGCGCGGATGCCAACAGCGCTGCTTCTGCCAGGGATAGTGGGGCAGGCTGACCGTATCTGCCTTGCGGGGAAACAGGGCATGCAGATCGGTCTGTTCGCTCAGGAGGTGGAGACGCGCGGCCAGATGCGCGAGACGGGCCTGATGGTCATCATCGCGGGACAGGCTGGAAAGGATGCGTCCCTTGACGCCAACGGCCGTCAGGTTTTCCCGGATATAGCGCTGGAGGATGGGATGCGGTCCGATCTCCACAAAGATACGGAAACCGCGCCGGCCCAGTTCCTGGACAGCAGCGGCGAAATCGACCGGCTGGCGGACGTTCTGCCACCAGTACTCCCGGTTGAGGGTGCTGCCCGGCCGGGGCCTTCCAGTCACGGTGGAGACAAAAAGGACATCCGTATCCCGGGACGGCGCGAGTCTCTGGAGTTTCAGGACGAGTTCGTCCCGGACAGGCTCCATCCGGCGGCTGTGGAAGGCATAGTCGAGCGCAAGATGGCGGAAGAAAATGCCGTGCTGCCGCATCTGTTCCCCGAAGCGGGACAGGGCCTCAGGGCTTCCGGAAAGGGTGATGTCGCCCGGGGCGTTGATCCCCGCGATCTCCAGATCGTTTTCCAGACCATACTGCGCCATGATTTTCCTGGCAGCCTGCACGGAGACGGCGGCCGCGGCCATGCGCCCCATGCCCCGGGTCTTCCCCTGGGTACAGCTGCGCGCATGAATGATCTGTACCGCCTGCTCAAGGGAAAGGGCTCCGGCAGCCCAGGCCGCCGCGATCTCCCCGACGCTGTGCCCTGCGACGGCCTGGGGTCTGATCCCCTGTTCCTGCAGCAGACTGGTGATGCCCAACTGTATGGCAAAAAGGAGCGGCTGGCTGATTGTCGTGTCGTCCAGACAGCCTTTCTCGCCATGCAGGAGCATGCGGACAGGCGAAAAACCTGCCAGCGGCAGCAGACACCGGTCCAACTCGTCCAGCATCTGACGGAACACAGGGGATTCTGCATAGAGGTTGCGCCCCATGCCAGTCCACTGGGAACCGTTGCCTGTATAGACGAAGACAATGCCATTCCCGCTGTCCGGGACCCCTTCCGTGACGATGGACGGAGGATGCCCGCCTTCCGCAAAGGCGCGCAGGGCAGGGGCGGCCTCTTCAGGGCTGCTGACGGAAAGGGCAAGGCGTTTTTCCCAGCGTTCCCGGTGGAAGGCCGCCGTATAGGCCATATCGTAAAAGGCCGGGTCCGCGTTCTCCCAGTATCCGGCATAGCGCGCCGCAAGCTCCCGCAGGGCTTCATCCGTGCGCGCACTCAGGAATAAGGGAGGAAGCGCGGAGGCATCCTGCCTGTCCTCCCTGACGGGGCGTTTCATGCTCTGCACGATGAGATGGGCATTCACCCCGCCAAAGCCGAAGGAGTTGATAGCGGCGGCATGCACGGCCCTGTCTTGCAGGGGCATGCCCGATGCCGCGCAGACGACATGCAGTTTCTGGAAGTCAATATGCGGGTTGGGAGTGAACTCCAGCGGCATCGGAGGCAGCTCGGCCCGCTTCAGGGCAAGGATGGCCTTGACCAGGCCCGCCATGCCGGACGCCGGTTCCAGATGCCCGAAGTTCGCTTTGGCAGAGCTGATGGGAATGGGCTGCTGCCGTCCCGCGCCGTAGACAGTACCGATGGAGGCTGCTTCAACAGGGTCCCCCACGGGCGTCCCTGTGCCGTGTGCCTCAATGAAATCAATGTGTTCCGGAGTGAGTCCACTGCGGTCAAGGACGTCACGCATCAACTCCGCCTGTGCCTCGGCACTGGGGATGGTCAGGCCCGATTTGCGGGAACCATCCGCATTGACCCCACTGGCCAGGATGACCGCATGGATATGGTCCCCATCCTTTTGCGCCTGTGCGAGAGGCTTGAGCAGAAGAACAGCGCCCCCCTCACCGCGCACATAGCCATCGGCCGCCGCATCAAAAGGACGGCACTGTCCGCTGGCCGACAGCATGGACGCATGGCTGAAACCAATAAAGGAATAGGGGTGCATGAGCAGGCTCACGCCACCGGCCAGCGCTATGGGGATCTCGCCATGACGCAAGGCCTGACAGGCCTGGTGCAGGGCGACCAGCGAGGAGGAGCAGGCGGTATCCACCGCCATGGAGGGACCACGCAGATCAAAAACATAGGAAAGACGGTTGGCTGCGATACTGAGGGTATTCCCTGTCATGGAATGCGCCGTCATACTGGCCAGGTCCGCCAGAGCATGCTGGCCGTACTCCATCCCGGAGATGCCGATATAGACGCCGCACTGGCTCCCGGCCAGGGCGGTCGACCTTAGCCCGGCATCCTCCATAGCTTCATAGGCCATTTCCAGTAAAAGCCGCTGCTGGGGATCAAGCCAGGCAGCTTCGCGGGGCGAAATACCAAAAAAACCGGCATCGAACTGATCTGCCTCGGGCAGGATACCCGCGGCGAACGTGACGCTTCGCCCAGGTTCGCTGCGCTTGGGGTGCTGCAATTCCTCCACAGGCCAGCGATCCGCCGGGATACGAGAGATGCCGCGCTTGCCCCTGCTGAGCATGCGCCACATGCTGCTCTCGTCGTCCACGCCGCCAGGAAAACGAAAGGCCATGCCTGTGATGGCAATCGCAGTAGGATGTTGAGGCGAATTCATGAAAGTCGTTGCCCCATAGGTTTACCGACAGACGCACTGTTGGTGGCTCCTGGAGCATATTGCTTTTGAAACGCTCGCTTAGGCGTTTATCTCTGCTGTCGTCATTCGTAAGGCGGCACAGCCGCCACCGGCTGACGCGCGCGGCGGGCATGGCTTCGACCTGCCAGAGCGTTTTAGCTACTTTCATTAGCAAAACGCTCTAAAAAATCGCTTGGAGTGTATGACTTTTAGAGCGAGAAGTGATAAAAAAGTGTTATCCGTGCATGGCAAGGAGGCAATATGGAGCCAACATGCATAAAGTATGGTTCAACCGCATGTGTCAAAAATGGGTTTCTTCATGGCAAACAACGCGATAACTGCGAGGAATGCTTGTATCAGTTCACAAAAATGACCCCAGGGGGAAGATCAGAACGAGATAAGATATTAGCATTATTGTTTTATCTGTCTGGCATTTCTCTGCGAATGACGGGTAAAATTATTTGTGTGATCACTCAAACAATACTGCGATGGATTAAAATGGTTATTATAACTATGTAAAAGAACATGAAGAATTGGTAAAAAAAGTTAAATTTGAAGAAATTGATGAAATGCACCATTTTATTAGTAAAAAAACACCAAATTTGGAGATGGAAAGTTGTTGACCATACAAGCAAAGTTTTTATCGGGGGGATATGTGGTGATCGCAGTACCCAAACCCTGCTGAAACTCAGTAAAAAATCAATATACTGAAAACAAAACGTATTTTTACGGATAAATACGCATGCTATGCTGAAGCGACAGGTTCCCGATCACTGTGCCAGGGAAGAGCCAATACCTGCCAGGTGGAACAGAATAACTTTTTGCAAAGGCATTGACTGGCGGGATTCCATCGTCGTACTTGTGTTGTCAGTCGCTCTCAGAAAATGGTGGACATGAGTTTGGCTTTGTTTGCCAGGTTCAGGGTCAATGGAAGTATTGATGAGCTTTTATCGCTCCTAAAGTGTCCACTCTAGCAACAGGTTGCACCCAAAAGCTATCTAGGGTATATTTTTCCCAAGCAATTATCGACAGTGCGTCTGTTGATGATATCATGATTTTTCGCGGTATTATAATTTTTTGGTGAAGTGCCGCGTATGTGACCGCCTGGAACATTTTTCCTGTGCGGTAATTTTTTTTCTCCTTGACAGGAAAGATGGCGGCGGGAGTCGGGGAGGCTGGCGAAATGGTGGTCCAGATGCCTCCAACAGCTTGCGGCTGGCGGGGATGCGGTTCGTGCCCAGGGGCCACTTTTTTCTGGGGCGCGAAGGTGATACGGCAGGCGTACTCCCGAGGAGTGTGCCTATGGTGCCCGCGGCTGCCAGCAGGGAATCGTGCCCCATGTGGGCATAGCGCATGGTCGTGCGCGGATCACAGTGCCCGAGCAGGCGTTGTACCTCATAGAGCGAGTGGCCCGCATTGACCAGGATGCTGGCAAAGGTATGTCGCAGGTCATGGATACGCACATCGGCAAAATGCAGCTGTCGGCGCAACTGGTTCCAGAACAGGTAAATGTCAGCGAGCGGCCTGCCCGCTGTGCGCCCGGGAAAGAGCCAGGGGCAGTCAGGACGGCGTGGTAAATGGCGGATAATCGCTACGGCCTCGTCGGAAAGGACAATATGGCGTGGGCGGTTCGACTTGGAAAGGGGTACCGTCAGCAGATGTTGCTCGAGGTGGATATGCTCCCAGCGGGCCTTGAGGATCTCGCTCTTGCGCGCGCCGGTCAGCAGCAGGAGCTGCAGGGCCTTGGCCTCCAGGCGCGGGGAGTCATGCAGGGCCTGCAAGAGCCTTCGTGCCTCATGCCGCGCCAGGTATCGCTCCCGCAGTTGCCGGATTGGGAACGGAGCGATGCCCATGCACGGCGAAACAGGCAGCACTCCCCGGATGACCGCCAGCGAACAGACGCTCTTGAAAACGCTCAGGATGCGGTTGCAGGTGGCTGGCGCAAGCCCCTTGGCAGCCAGGGAGCCCAACCAGGCCGCGACGTCATTGCGCGAGATATCTTGCAGCGGATGCCGGGCAAAGATCGGCAGGATATGCTGCCGCAGTATGCGCTCATCGACTTGCCAGCTGCGCTTGCGCATGCGGATATAAGGGACATAAAGCGACAGGATAATATCCTCCAGCCTCTGTGTGCCTGCTGCATGTCCTGCACGGTTCTTTCGCCTATGGGCGGATGGTGATGGAGTATTTGCAGCGGCAAAGAGCGGATGGTATGCCATAGAGCGCCTCCTGATCGGTAAGAGGAGTGACAGGCCATGGTCTGACGGCATACTGCTGCCGCTATGGGCGTCAGCTCCATTTGGGTGGGTTGAAGCAGGAAGGGGGAGCCCCCTCTTTTCTGTGCCAGTTTAGGTTCAGAACTCGGTAATTGCCAAGGTTATTCTGTCAGTGCACTCATAGCGCGAGGTAATTTATGAGTGCACTGGTTTTCTCTTTCCCCCGAGCAGATGGCGCGTAGCAAACCCTGTTTCCCTCTTTCTCACGGGGTTCCCGGAGTGGACGACACGCGTGCCGTCAGCGGGATCATCTACGTCATCAAGCACGGACTGCGATGGAAAGATGCCCCATGTGAGTATGGGCCATAGAAAACTCTTTATACCCGCTTTATCCGGTGGAGCCGGTTGGGAATATGCAACAAAATTTTTGCTGAACTCGTTGAGCAAAACGGTTCCACAACACGATTGATGATTGACGCCATCCATCTCAAAGCGCACAGAACGGCGGCGAGCTTGCTCAAAAAAGGCCTCTTTCCCGCTGTATCGGGCGAACAAGAGGGGGGCTGAACGCAAAACTGCATGCCGTTTGCAATGCCTCCGGCCAGCCCATAGCGTTCCATCTGACCGGCGGTCAGGTGAGCGATGACAAGGGTGCCGCCGCCCTGCTCGACAAAGGAATCACTTCATGCATTCCGGGCAGACAGAGTCGCAAAAAGCCGATTCCCTATGATGAAGAGCTTTATAAACAACGCCATAAGAGAGAAATCATGTTTGGCAGCCGCAAAGACTGGCGTAGAATCGCCACACGCTCTGATCGGTGTGCCCATACCTTTTTCTCCGCCATTTGTATCGCCGCCATTGTCATTTTTTACCTTTACTGAGTCCTGAATTTAGGGTCAGCCCTCATTAGAGCAGATTACCTTTGACTTTTTCTAAAAGTCAAAGGTGGCATTCAGGCGAAAAACGCGGTTTTCGCCTGAATGTACGCCGCGTTGCGGCGGCTGACGCGAGATCGTTTAGCTAATTTCATTAGCAAAACGATCTAAACGAACTCAATCGACGTGGGCCACGTCATGGAAGGTATCAAGGGCTTGGGGAGTAGGTATCGACAGTCAGTCAGGTAACGAAGTACCCATAAATTTTTCAAAATCTGTGGGGCAGAGCGTGGGGCAGATTTGCCCCACATACGAAAAAAGGGCTACATTTTCATGTAACCCTTTGATTTCTTTTGGCGTCCCCAAGGGGATTTGAACCCCTGTCGACGGCGTGAAAGGCCGTTGTCCTGGGCCGGCTAGACGATGGGGACGCATGTGTGGCTGGGCTGCAAGGACTCGAACCTTGATTAGCGGAGCCAGAATCCGCCGTCCTGCCAATTGAACGACAGCCCAACATGTGAGGGGAACAAATAAATGAAGAGCGGCAGCTTGTCAAGTTTTTTGGCTGCGCAGGCCAAAGGTTTTCGAAAATCGGCTGAAGAGCCCGCCAGAGGCGTCTTGGGCAACAGTTACAGGCCAAAACGGACAGGTTCGAGCAGCGCAGTTCTGTTCATAGCGCCCGCGCAAGCGGGAAAACAGGTGCGTATCTCGATGCCCATACGCGCAATAAAACATAGCGCCCGCGCAAGCGGGAAAACAGGCCTTGCAGGGCTGACGCATTTTATGCGGCAGCCTTGGCGGCGATGCGCCAGCATCGCCCGAAGCCGCAGGCTTCGTGCGAGCGAAGTGCGGCTCCGCCGCCGAAGCGGCTCTTCCCAGAGCTTATGATAACATAGTAAAATTATTGCACTTAATATTTAGATGCGCCTGCCCTGGCAGGCCTTGCGTGAATAGTGAAAGTTGTATAGTATCCATCCCACACAAAAACTGAAAACCCTAATTAATTTAGAGGGGGATGTATGACTTCTGACAGTCCTGACATTGTTGTGGACCGCTCCAAGGCGCAATGGTCTGATCTGTGGCTGAAAGAGGATTATTGGGCAATCTGGATCGGGCTTATATTGCTCTTGGTGGGGACTGCCCTTGTGTTCAGCAACAAGGGCGAACTGGAAAGCAAATATGAGAGCTACGCCGCAATACTGCGCGCCGAGTCGGACAAGCCTTTTAAAACCGTTGAATACTATCAGGCTGCGGCGGCGCAAAAAGCCTTGCAGGGGCAGAATCTTTCCCCTGCCAAGGACTTTATCAATTATTTGAAAACGCCTGCGCGCTGGCAGTCCAATCCGCTGGATGCCCTGTTCATGACGCAGGCTGCCGCTGATGAGGCCAACAAGGCCCTGAAGCCCAAGGTTGATGCGGCCCGGCAGGCGGCAAGCGAGGCTCTGGCCCGGGCCAAGGAGGCGCAATCCGCTGCTGCCGCGGCTTCCTTCGGCGACGCGGGCCTTAATGATGCGGCAACAAAAGCCATCGGCGAATGGCAGGCCGCGCAAAAAAAAGCCGCCAAAGTTGCCAAAGGCCTGGTTAAGCCGTTCAACCGCATCCCCACGCTCATAGTGCTGGGGCTTGTGCTCACCGCGCTGACCGCCGTGGGCATCAAGTTCATGGGCGGCAATGTGGGTAAATACATGGCGGCTTTTCTGGTGATCTTCGCTCTGTGCCTTCTGGCCAACATTCTCGGTAATCACAAAGGCATGCGGCTTTACGGCCTCAACGCCGAAATCTGGTCCATTGCCCTGGGCATGCTGATCGCCAATACAATAGGCACGCCCAAATGGATCAAGGACGGCGCGCTGGTGGAATACTTCATCAAGACCGGCCTTGTGCTGCTGGGCGCGGAAGTGCTTTTCCACAAGATTCTGGCCATCGGCATCCCCGGCATTTTTGTGGCCTGGGTTGTGACGCCCATTGTGCTGATCAGCACATATATCTTCGGCCAGAAAGTGCTGAAGATGCCCTCCAAAACCCTGAACATCGTCATTTCCGCGGACATGTCCGTCTGCGGCACCTCGGCGGCCATTGCCACGGCGGCCGCGGCCCGCGCCAAAAAGGAGGAACTGACGCTCTCCATCGGTTTATCCCTGACCTTCACGGCCATCATGATGATCGCCTTGCCCGCGTTTATCAAGTGGGTGGGCATGCCTGAAGTGCTGGGCGGCGCATGGATTGGCGGCACGGTGGACGCCACCGGCGCTGTGGCCGCGGCCGGGGCATTTGTGGGAGAGAAAGCCATGCAGGTGGCGGCCACGGTCAAGATGATCCAGAATGTGCTCATCGGCGTGACGGCTTTTTGCGTGGCCATGTACTGGTGCACCAAGGTGGATGTGCAGAGCGGCGAACGCGTGGGCGTCATGGAAATTTGGAACCGCTTCCCCAAGTTCGTCCTGGGCTTCCTGGCAGTCTCGATCATTTATTCGCTTATCAGCACAACGCTGGGCGCGGACTTCGGCAAGATGCTGGTGGATAACGGCGTGAACAAGGTGTCCGTGCCGTTGCGCGGCTGGTTCTTTGCTCTGGCCTTTGTGTCCATCGGTCTGACCACTGATTTCCGCGAGCTGGGCAAATATTTCAAGGGCGGCAAGCCGATTATTTTGTATGTCTGCGGGCAATCCTTGAATCTGGCTCTGACGCTGCTCATGGCCTGGATTATGTTCTACAAGGTCTTCCCGGAAATTACCGCCAAAATCTAACTGGTCCACACAGGGAGGCGGCTGCGGAGAATCCGCAGCCGCCTCTGCGGTAAGCAAATCATGTCGCGAACATTGCAAAACCGGCTGAAACTGTTTGCCTGGGCCGTGGCGCTCTGGTTTTTTTTCGCTGTGCTCACGCCAAGGCTGGTAGCTCTTGTCCCGGCCTGGCAACGCTACGACGCGGTGCAGGAACAATATGATCTGGACAGCGGCGCGCTGTATTATACAAATGTGCCCATCACCCAAGAGGCCGAGGCGGCCGTACGCGCCGCCGTGCGTCAGGGGATGGAAGATCGCCGCATGGCTGCGGAAGCCGCTGGTACGCAGGATCAGATCCGGTGAGAAAGCCATATTATGTGGTCAGCGCCTGCCTGGCTGGAACGGCCTGCCGTTACGACGGCGGCAGCAATCCCTGCCCGGAAGTGCTGCAACTGGTCCGGGAAGGTCTGGCCGTGCCCGCATGCCCTGAAGCGTTGGCCGGGCTGCCTGTGCCGAGGCCGGCGTGCGAGCTGAAAAACGGTCGCGTGCTCAGCCGGGACGGGCGGGATATGACCACGGCTTTTCTGCGCGGCGCGCAACGCGCTCTGAAAATTGCGCAACAGCACGGCTGCACGGCGGCCGTTCTGAAAAGCCGTTCTCCCTCCTGCGGCTTCGGCCAAATCTATGACGGATCGTTCAAGCGCAGGCTGTGCTCCGGCCAAGGCCTTTGGGCGCAGTTGTTGCGGCAAGCGGGCCTTACGCTCTACAGCGAGGAAAGCCTGCCGCCCAGGCCGGACCGCATTGACGCGCCCTGAATGCGCCTTGGCAGGGCACGCTCTTTCAAGCCTTTTGCTCCTGAAATCAGCTCAACGCTCTGGCAGGGCGAAGCCATGCCCGCCGCGTGTTAGAGCATTTTCTCTTTGAAAATGCTCTGCTGACGCGAAAGCGGCAGCCGCCGCAACGCGGCGTACATTCAGGCGAAAACCGCGTTTTTCGCCTGAATGCCACCTTTGACTTTCATAAAAAGTCAAAGGTAATCTGCTCTAGGATAGTTGCGCTTTGGGCTGCGCGGCAATGCCGCGTCGGGCCAGCTCTTCCACGGCCTTGCGGCAGAATTGCGGCAATAAGGCCTGGGCTTCGGGGCTTAAGCCCACCTGCATGGTGTGGTACTCAAAAGGCTGCATGCCGATGACCAGCGCTTTGGGCCTGTGCCCGGCCAGTTCGCAGGTGATCAGGGTATCGAGCAAATCCGTCTGATGCATGGAATCGCGGAAGCTCAGGCTTTTGCGCAAATCTTCGCCTTCCAGCAGATATACAGTGCCCGGCCTTTCCGGCCCAAGCACCACATCCAGCACCACCAGCAGACCACAATCCAGGATCTCGGGCATGAGCATCAGGCCCTGGGTGCCGCCGTCCATCAGGCGTACCTGCGCGGGCCATGTGAAATGCTCTTCCAGATATTCCACGGCCCGCACGCCAAAGCCTTCGTCGGTCAGCAGAATATTGCCCACACCGAGAATCAGCACCTTTTCGTGGTTCACGGCAAATCCCCCAGGAGTTTGGATGCATCCGGGCACAAAAAGGGCGGGGAGGACCCCCGCCCTTGACAGTCTGATGCAGCAAGCACGGTATTTTCCCGGCAGTTGCCTGTTCTCTCAATCCGCGGATTGACCGGAAAGGAGATCTGCGCGGAAAAGACGCGTTTCAACCTGCTGCGGTCTGCGCCGCCGCACCCGGCTTTGGCCCGGCATGGCGGCGCGCTCATCCCGCGCGTGCGCGAGACGCTCTAGAGCATTTCGCTTTTGAAATTATTCAATTTCAAAAGCGGCGCTGCCGTCATCTCGCCTGAAAAACGTGGTTTTCAGGCTCATTCGGCGCGGGCGTCCGCTCCCGCGGTCGCCAGAGCGGTTGCCGTTTTCAACAGCAAACCGCTCTACAGCACCTTGAACTTGTGCACTTCGTTGGTTTCCCCGTCAATGACATGCACGGCGCAGGCAATGCAGGGGTCAAAGGCGTGGATGGTGCGCAATATTTCCACCGGACGCTTGGGATCGGCAACCGGCGTGCCAACGAGGGCTTCTTCGGCCGCGCCGGGCACGTTCTTGGCGTCGCGCGGTCCAAGGTTCCAGGTGGTGGGCACCACCAACTGGAAGTTGCCGATTTTGCCGTCCTCAATGCGCAGCCAGTGCGAAAGGCCGCCGCGCGGCGCATTCACAAAGCCCACACCCTTGGCGGATTTGGGCGTTTCGTAATTCTCCACGATCAGCTTGTCTTTGGCGATATTGTTTTCGTACTCGTCCAGCCAGTGCTCGATCTGCCGGGCAATGGCCAGCGTTTCCACGCCGCGCGCGGCCGTGCGCCCAAGTGTGGAGAAGAGCGCTTCCGGCCCCACGTTCAGGGTCTTGAGCACATGATCCACCAGCGGCTTCACGGTCTTGTGGTTCTGGGTATAGGCGACCAGCACCTGGGCCAGGGGCCCGGTTTCCACGGAATAATCGTCATAGCGCGGCGCTTTGAGCCAGGAATACCGATCCGTGTCGCCCATGCTGGTGAAAGCGGGAATGGTTTCGCCCTGGTAGGGCGGCAGGGCCTTGTCGCCTTTGTACCAACTGTGGCGCACATGCTCTTCGATCCTGGAAGGATCGAAAGCCTTGAGCTGGCCGATTTTGCGGTCCAGAATAACGCCGGGCTTGAGCCAACGGCTGTTCAGATCGCGCTCGCCGCCTGGCGCGGGGAATTCGCCGAAAGCCATGAAATTGCGCGTGCCGCCGTAATTGGCCCAATCCTTGTAGCTTTCAGCCACAGCCAGCAGATCCGGAATATAATAGTCTTCGATGAAGGCCCGGGTCTTCTGGTACAGCTGCCGGAATTCCTTGATTCTTTCGGGAGTCAGCGCATCGTAGCAGGTTACGCCGCCGCCGACAGTAAACTGGGTATGCGGATTCTTGGCTCCGAAGACGGCCATGGCCCGGGCCGCTTCCACCTGGACGCGCAAGGCTTGCAGATAGTCGGCTGTGGCGATCAGGTTGACTTCCGGGGAAAGGATGTAGGCCGGATGGTTGCCGAGAAAATACGCGTTGGCGAAGGGGCCGAGCTGGCCGCTGTCCACAAAGGCTTTGAGCTTGGCCTGCACGGCTCTGTAATCGTCAGCCGTGACTTTGCGCTTGGAAATGGACGTGGCGATCCGGGCGGCCTTGACCGGGTCGGCCTGCAGGGCGTTGGTCACATCCACAAAATCCAGGGCGTGGAGAGCATAGAAATGCACCAGATGGTCGTGCAGAAACTGCATGCCCAGCACCAGGTTGCGGATATAGGTGGCATTGGCCGGAATGGGTTTGTTGATGGCGTCTTCCAGGGCGCGGGTGGAAGCCAGGGCATGTGTATAGGTACAGACGCCGCAGGTGCGTTGGGTAAAATGTTGCGCGTCACGCGGATCACGGCCCTTGAGAATAAGCTCCAGGCCCCGGAACAGCGTGCCGCAACACCGGGCATCCTTGATTTTGCCGTTTTCCACTTCCACTTCCACGCGCAGATGACCCTCAATGCGGGTCAGCGGATCCACCACCACAGGGCCGGTATAATCGCTCTGGGGCGATTTGATGACTTGGCTCATGATTCCTCCCTTAGTTCTCGTAGAACGGCGTCATGTCGTCCCAGAATCCGGGCTCGCTGCAACCGATGCAGGGATGCCCGGCGGCCACCGGCCAGTTGGTCTGATTGAAAAGAACCTTGGGACAGTTGTTGTAGGTCTGCGGGCCCTTGCATCCCACCTCATAGAGACACCAGCCCTTGCGCGCCTCTTCGGAGTTGAAGGATGGCGCGAACTCATTGGCGTCGAAATGCTTGCGGCGCTCGCAGAGGTCATGCACGGTCTGGCCGTAAAACATGGTCGGGCGGTTGTTTTCGTCCAGCTCGATTTTCTGGCCCTTGAGAAAGGCCACCAGCGTGCCGACGAGGTTGAGCGGATTGGGCGGGCAGCCGGCGATATTGATGGCTTTGACGCCCAGGTCGGCATAACAGTCGTTGACGCCCTTGGCGGCGGTGGGATTGGGTTTGGCCGCCTGCACGCCTCCGTAGGAGGAGCAGGTGCCCATGCTCACCACGACCTTGGCTTTGGGCAGGATGTTTTTACAGATGTCATACATGGTATGGCCCGCAATATAGCCGTATTTTCCGTCAAGCCCCGTGGGGATGGCGCCTTCCACGATGCAGATGAAGCCGTCCGGGCCGTTGACGGCCTGGTTCAGGGCTTCTTCGGCCGCTTCGCCGGCCGCGGCCATGATGGTTTCATGGTAATCCAGCGAAATGGTGTCCAGAATCAGGCTATCAATGTAGGGCTTATAGGTGCGCAGCAGCGCTTCGGAACAACCCGTGCATTCGGCGCTGTGCAGATAGACCACCGAGGGGCGGCGACCGGTCAATGCCGCTGCCACTTCCGAAGCGAAAGCCGGGCCCATGCCCATGGTCACCGCCACCGCCGTACAGAATTTCATAAAGTCGCGGCGGCTGATGCCCTGGCGTTCTAAACGCTCCTCTCCGCCTTTTTTGCCCAGACCCACGGCAATACGCATAATAGCCTCCTGGCAAAGGTGAGTAAAAGGCTGAAACGGAAGGTCCTGCCACAGGGCCTTCGGTTGCTGAGTAGTGACAGGCATTTTGTCCGCGTGTGCGGAGCGTCGAACTGAACCGTCTGCGTCCAGCGCCGACAACGGCTGTCATTGAGAAACAGGCAAAGGCTTTCGGATGAACAAGCCGTCTCCGGCCCATCGCACCGGCGGCGAACGAGGACATTGCCCTGTCCCGTCCCGCATGGGGCAGTCCGCCATTTGTGAGACAGGATATACCTTGGCAGGCGAAGGGTCAATAGGTAGCAATATTTTTTGTTATCGATTGCGCGCGCCGTCACAAGCGCCGCGCCGTTGCCGCACTTGCTTCGCGGAGGCTCTTGCGCTAGGGTCAGCTTTCATGAAAAAGCCGCCCGCGAAAAGCCATCGGCGCGCGGCTGCGCGGAAGGCCGCGCCGGGCCGGATCGGAGCGCGCGGGGCGGATTTTCCCGACGCATCACATTCAGCTTCCCGAGGAGCGTATGGAACTGGAATCGCTTTGCCTGCACGCCGGTTACACGCCCGAAAACGGCGAACCGCGCGTTGTGCCCATTGCCCAGAGTACAACCTTCAAATATGCCTCCACCGCCGAGGTCGCCAAACTTTTCGATCTGGACGAAGCCGGCTTTTTTTATACCCGCCTGGGCAATCCCACGGTGGACGCCGTTGAGCAGAAGATAGCGGCCCTGGAAGGCGGCGTGGGCGCGCTGTGCACTTCCTCGGGCCAGGCAGCCAGTATGCTCGCCGTGCTCAATCTGGCGCAAAGCGGCGACCATATCGTGAGCGCTTCGAGCATTTACGGGGGCACGTTCAATCTGTTCGCCGTCACCCTCAAAAAGCTGGGCATTGAGGTGACGTTTGTGGATCAACGCGCTCCGGACAGTGAGCTGGAAAAGGCCTTCCGGCCCAACACCAGGGCCGTCTTCGGCGAAACCCTGACCAATCCGTCCCTGGATGTGCTGGATATTGAACGCTTCGCCCATCTGGCGCACAAACACGGGCTGCCGCTGATCGTGGACAATACCTTTGCCACGCCTGTGCTTTGCCGTCCTTTTGCGTTCGGGGCGGACATCATTGTGCATTCCACAACCAAGTATATGGACGGCCATGCCCTGCAGGTAGGCGGCGTCATTGTGGACAGCGGCAATTTCGACTGGGCCTCGGGCAAATTCCCCGAGTTCACCGAGCCGGATGTCTCCTATCACGGTCTGGTATATACCCGGGCCTTCGGCAAAGCCGCCTATATCGTCAAGGCGCGCGTGCAGCTCATGCGCGATATGGGCTGCTGCCAGAGCCCGCAAGGCGCTTTTTACATCAATCAGGGGCTGGAAACATTGCCTTTGCGCATGGAGCGGCATTGCCGCAATGCCGAGGCTGTGGCCCGCTATCTCAGCGGCCACGCCAAGGTGGAGAGCGTCAACTACCCCTCGCTGCCCGGCAACCCCGGCAAGGCCCTGGCCGATAAATATCTGCCCAAGGGGTGCAGCGGGGTGGTTTCCTTTTCGCTCAAAGGCGGCCGGGAAGCGGGCGCGCGTTTCATCGACAGCCTGAATATGATTTCCCTGCAAGTGCATGTGGCCGACATACGCACCTGCGTGCTGCATCCGGCCAGCTCCACGCACCGGCAACTCAGCGACGAGCAGCTCCATGACGCGGGCATTACGCCCGGCATGGTGCGGCTCTCCGTGGGCCTGGAGCACAGTGACGACATTCTGAAAG
Source organism: Desulfovibrio sp. ZJ200 (assembly GCF_011039095.1). Taxonomy (NCBI): domain Bacteria; kingdom Pseudomonadati; phylum Thermodesulfobacteriota; class Desulfovibrionia; order Desulfovibrionales; family Desulfovibrionaceae; genus Desulfovibrio; species Desulfovibrio sp. ZJ200. The sequence goes on from NZ_JAAKEH010000009.1 coordinate 61,611, forward strand.
ATCTGGAAGCGGCCCTGGAAAAAGCCTGATCCGGGCACGCGCGGCAGCGCCCTGCGGGAGAGAGCCTCTCTCCCGCAGGACGCTTTTTACATTAGAGCAGAATACCTTTGACTTTCATAAAAAGTCAAAGGTAATCTGCTCTTAATACACGGGCTCACGTTCATCGTGCGGCGCTCTTGGGGACGTCTCCGTCGGCAAGGGCTGCGAAGGCTCCGCAGGCGCGCCCGTCGCTTCGGGTTCTGAAGCCTTTGGCCTGGCCTGGTTCAGCAGAGGCTCTTCTTTCTCTTGCCCGGGGATCACAGCAGGTTGCGCCGGGGCCGTTTGCTCTCTAGCGTCATCTGGGCGCGGTTCCGTAAGCTCCTCAGTATTGTTCGGTTCGGTCGGCGCAGCGGGCTGCGCCGGGGCGGGCTGGGGCGCGGTTTGCTGCGCGGGCGGCACGGCCGGGATGGTCAGGGCCTCGTCAGCCCGCGCGGGTCCGGCTTTCACAATATCACTGGCGCGGCGCAAATGGGCCTGAGGCGCGGCAGCCAGCTCGGGCGTGAGGAGCAGGGCCGCCGGCTGGGCCAGAACGGCCGCAAACAACGCGCAGACCATCAGCGCGCCGCCCGGCTGATCGCGCCGGGTGAAGCGGGTCAGGGCAAGGGCCGCTACAAGGCAGATGGCCCCCAGAATCGGCAGGGCAGTGAGCCCCAGGATCATCTCGCGTTGCTCAGGCGTGAGGGGATGGGAGAAAAAGCGCGCCAGCCAGTCCAGGCTGGGGCCAAAGCCCGCGGCTGCCAGGGCCATGCCCGCGTGCAGCAGGCAAAGAGCCGCGAACAGATAAAAGATACGGCTGCCCAGCCTGGAGAGCCGCAACAGCGCCCTGCCCAGAAGCGGCGCGGCCAGACAGATCAAGGCCACAACCGAACCGGGCAGATCCGGCGTGATCAGGCTCAACAGGCAGCCCGAAAACAGGGCGATCCAGAGAAAAGCACTGCCCCCGTTGTGCGAACGCCTGTTTTTGCAGTAGCTCCAGGCTTCAGGCAGGGCGCGTTTCCAGGACACGCACAGCACAATGGCGAGCCAGGGAAGCAGCCCGGCCGCGGCTGCGGCCAGGGGCAGCCACCAGCGCGCGTCGCTGGCCCAGGGGTTGAAAAAGAAGTGTGCGCTCAAATGCCGGAGATAGCCTTCGGCCTGGACCAGAAGGATCACGCTGCCGAGCCAGCCCGCCAGCATCAGCAGCATAAGCACAAAGCCCGCCAGCGCATCCGGGCCTTGAGCCCGGCGCAGATTGCCGCGCCAGATCAGAAAGGCGAAACTCGCCAGCAAGGGCAACAGCAGATGGAAAAGACCGCCTGCCAGGCCTGCCAGGCCCGCCAGCACAAAGCCCGCGGGCAGGCTGAGCCAGGCGCGCTCTTTTTGCCAGCCGAAGCAGAAGCAGACCAGAGAAAAAAGCAGGAGCGCGGCCGCCAGAGGCTCGGGGCCGGTATACTGCGGCAGTGGCGCGAACAGCGGCGCGCAGAGCAGCAGCAGGCCTGCGGCCAGGGCCGCGGGCGCGTCGAAACCGGAGACCCGGCTCAGAGTCCAGACGCCCAGCAGGGCCAGCAATGCGCTCAGAGCCGCCGCGAGAGAAAAGAGCAGGTCCGTCTGCGGCACGGCAAAGAGGTCAAAAGTCTTGGCGATCCCGGCCAGAAACCAGGAAAAAACCGGCCACTGCGCCAGATCTCCGGCCGCCGGGGCCAGCCATTGCCCGCTCTGGGCGGTCTGGCTGAAGATCAGAATGCTCCGGGCTTCGTGCGGGCAATAGAAATTGTTGCCCAAGAATGTCGGCCAGACCTGGGCTGCCAGCAAGATCAGCAAGAGGAGCGGCCCCATGCGGGCTGCGCCTCGAAAGAAACGCGCGGCCGGGCTGTCGGGCGATCCTCCGGGAGCCGCGCCGGGCTTCTGCGCTTCGGGTATTTGCGTCGTATCCCGGGCCTGCGCGTCGAGCGTGGATGATGCTTGCTGCTGTGCGCCGGACTGCTGTGGGGCGAAATGCCCTGCGAACGTGTCGTGAGTCATGCTACGGCCTCCTCGCTAAAACCGTTGTCGCAGAGGCCTGTTTGAGCCGTGCTGCGGTGAAGTTCTTCAGGGGCAGCCCTCAGTACACTGCCGTTTGCTGCAAAGCTGTCTTTTCCCGTGCGGCGGCGTTGCAAAGCGAAAATTGGCCTCGCGGCAGTGAACTGCCGCTTCGCCCGATTTCCGTTTTGTGCCCTGCCGCCCGAAAAAATCGTTATGCCTGTTGCCATGCCCATTGGGCCGCGTCCCGCGCGCAGACGCGCGCCGGCCTTGCAACGTCGGTTAGCCGTCGTCGCCGCTCGCCGGGCCCGCAAGCAGCACATGTCTGGCCTCACGGGCGTCAAGTTCGATCTCAAGCGTACGCCCGCTGAGCGTCATGGCTGTGCCGTCGCCCATGTCGCGGGCCGCGCGCGCCTGAATTCCCGCGGGCAAAGAAAGCGGAACGGCGCGTTTTTGCGCGGAAAAGTTGGCCGCCAGCAGCCACCAGCCACCGTCGGGCAGGGAGCTGAGCACAGCCAGGCAGCCCGGCGGCCCGGGCAGCACGGCCAGCAATGTGCCCTGGGCCAGACCTGCCTGATGCCGGGCCCGCAGCAGGCGCGCCGCTTCCTGCAAAAAACTGCGGCTGTCGGCCCATTGTTCTTCCAGCGTGCCGAAGGCCAGGGGCGCTGGCGGCGCGCCCGCCTTGCCGCTGCTCAGGCTCTCGCCCCAGAGCGGCACGCTGCCCGGACCGGTCGGCAGCCCGACCGGGGGCTGCGGCAGATTGAGCGCGCCGGTCAGCTCCTGCGGGCCGACAAAGGCCAGGCCCGGCAAACCCATGCGCCAGCCGAGCAGCAGCAGGCAGGCCCTGCGCAGCGCCGGCGCGTTTTCCGGCCGGGCTGCCGCAGCGGCATCCAGGCCAAGACTTGCGGCGGCCAGTGAGGCGGGCGTGGTCCGGAGGCGCAGTTCTTCCGGCCGGGCTTTGGCAAGCGTTTGCGCGTTTCGCGCCAGTTCCCGGCCCTGAGGCAGATCCAGCAAAGGCCGCCAATCCACAACCTGCCAGTCATGCAGACCGCGCGCCAGGCGGCTGTGATCCACATGGGCGGCCAGCGAGGCGCGCAGCAGGGCCTTGAGCGGGCCAACATCCCCGCTGAGCAGCGCATAGGCCGTTGCCGGAGCGGTGATCGTGTCACGCGTGAAATCCACGGCCGTGGCCAGCACGGCCGGAGTGAGCGAGGGCGGCAGCACGTCGTCCTGCATGGCCCAGCCGCCGTAGCGGTGCACTTCGCGCGCGGCGTCGTCCAGGGCTTCCAGGCCGGGCGTCAGGTGGGGGAGCCGGGCTGTCCATAAAGCGTGCAAAGCCGTTTTATCAAAAGCCGTTGGCGCGGATTCCGCAGGTACGGGCGGCACATCCAGCCCCATGAGCGCCTCAAGCCTGAGACCCGCCAGGGTTTGCCGTTGCAGGCCGGTATGCCGGATCACGGCAGCGGAGAAAATGCGCCGGGCCTGGCCCGAAGGATCCTGCCAGAGCAGCACCGGCCGCAACACGCTGCCGTTGTAGCGGTAGACCCAGCGGCGGATCTGCCCGTCCGCGCCGCGCACTTCGCCCGTGGCGGCCCAGCCGCCGGGCGTGGCCCAGGGCAGATTGTCCCTGCTCATGGCCGGGGGCAGAATGCCGCGCTCTGCCAGCGCGTGGGCTGCCTGGGGCCGCAACGGCAGGCATTCCCATTCGTCCGGCACGTTGGGCAACAGTTCCCAGTCTTTCCGGGGCACGGCAATCATGGCGTACAGGCCGTCAAAACGTGAGGCCCGCCGGGCCTGGAGAAAGAAGTCCGGCCCCAGGCCGGTGGCTGCCGGAGGCAGCTCGCCGCCCAGTTGGATCTGCGCCTGCTCCAGCCGCCCGGCCAATTTCTCAAAATCCGCGTCATCTCCCAGGGCCGGATCAAAATTCAGGGAAGTGACGTTTTCCCCGCCGGCAGCGGGCGGAGTGCTCCTGCTCCAGATGTCGCCGCGCTCTCCGGTGGGGGCCAGAAAGAGGCCGTTCAGACACGCCTGGTTCAGAAATTCCGTGAAATGTCGCGCGTCCAGGGCCCGGAACATGGGCTGCGCGGCGTTCACCAGATGGGGATTGACGGCCAGCCAGTTGGGCGCGGCCCGCAGCAGCAGCGGCATCCGCCGGGCCGCGGCGCTGTTGCGCCAGATTCGTTCCGTGCCGGAAACCTGGGCCGTGAATCCGGGCGCCGCGCCCAGCATGGATTGCCGCTCAAGCCATTGCAGATAGCCGGGGTCGGCCCTGGGCAATGCGCTGCCCGTCCCGGCGTTTGCGTGTTCTTCCGTCTGCACATGCTGGCCTGCCTGTCCGGAAAGAGAACCTTGTTGCGTTGCCCGGCGCGCTGAGGCGCAGCCCGTGAACAGGCACAAGGCGAGCAGAAAGACGAGCAGGTCGAAGGGCGGTCTGCGCAGGAGTGCAAGGCCGCGCTTGCGTCGCAGTGCGTGGGGCGGCATGGGCGTTATCTCCGTCAGACGGTGGAGGCGGGCTTTTCCTCCGCCTTGGCCAGATTCCACAGCTCGTCTTTTTCATCCAGGGAAAGGGCCGTAAAATCCCGTCCCTGCTCGCGGGCCAGTTCCTCCATGCGTGCAAAACGGCGCAAGAAACGCCGGGCGGCAAGGTCCAGGGCCTCGCTGGCCTTGATGCCCTTGCGGCGGCCCAATTCCGTGATACTGAAGAGCAGATCGCCCAGTTCGTGTTTCTGGGCCTCCGGATCGCCGTTGGCCGAGGCGTCGAGCCATTCCAGCCACTCGGCCTCCACCTGTTGTTCCACTTCCTCGTCCTCGGGCCAGGTAAAGCCGACCCGCGCGGCCTTGGAATGGATGCGGTAGGCCTTGAGCAGCGGCGGCAGGCTGGCAGGCAGGCTGTCATAGAGACCGCGCGGCGCATCCGGCCCCCCGGCGTGCTCCGCGCGCTTGATCTGCTCCCAGGTTTGGAGTTGCTCTTCCAGATTCTTGAAGACCGTGTCCCCGAAAACGTGCGGATGACGGCGAATCATCTTGGCCCGGTTCCGGTTCAAGGCGTCGTCAAAACTGAAATTGCCGCGTTTTTGGTACAAACGGGCGACAAAAAGCAGCAAAAACGCCACATCGCCCAGTTCTTCACAGATTTCGGCCACGTTGCCGGAGCGGATGGCGCTGACCAGCTCGTGACTTTCCTCAATAATATAGTCGGCCAGACTTTCCGGCGTCTGCTCCTTGTCCCAGGGGCAGCCGTCAGGGGCCGTAAGCGTGTCGATAACGTTCTGCAGTTCCTCAAGAGCGGTTTTTTCCATGATCAAGGTTTCCTGTGCTGATGTTCCGTGATTACAGGCCGAGCCGGGCGAGCAGATCCGGCGGCAGCCAGCCGCGCACCTGCTGGATCAGGGCGTTGAAATAAGGCAGGGTGCGGGAGTTCTGCATGAACGGCGCATTGTGAAAGAATTTTTGCAGAATCAACAGCACCAGGGCGCAGAGCAACACGCCTTTGGCCAGGCCCAGCAGGCCGCCCGCCAGCCTGTCCGCCCAGGAGACAAAGGAAAAGGAGAGAATTTTTTGCAGCAGGCGGGCCAGCACGGCCACCCCGAGGATCACTGCCAGAAAAATGAGCACATAGGCGGCAATGGTCCGCCAGGCGGGATCGGCGATAGCCGTGAGATGCGGGGAGAGCAGAGGGTGATAGGCGCGCGCGGCCCAGAATCCTCCCACCAGGGAGACGATGCCGGCCACCTCGCCCACAAATCCGTGAATAAAGCCCCGCCCCGCGAAATAGACCAGCGCCAGAATGATGATCAGATCGAAAATATCCTGCCCCATGCGCTCTCCCTGCCGTGGAATGCGTCCCACCATAGCAGAAGCCATGCCGCGAGACAATCCGGCCGCTGCTGTACAGCCCGCGGGCATTGGTCTATATTCCGGGCGTGATGCGCACGCTCCCGGATCAGGAAAACAGTGCCGGAGGTTCCGGCCTCGACGCGTATGCGCCGCGCATTTGCGTGCGCGCCTGCGGGCGCGCCTGGGAATTGGCGCGGGCCGCGGATCTGGAACAGTTGTGGGACGCCATGACCGACGACCCCCGCAATTTCGAAGATGAGCGCCTGCCCTACTGGACGGAACTCTGGCCCTCCAGCGTGGCCCTGGCCGAATGGCTTGCCCTGCGTCGGGAGGAAATTGCGGGCCGCGCCTGCCTTGACCTGGGCTGCGGCCTGGGCCTTACCGCCCTGGTGGGCCAGTGGCTCGGGGCGCGGGTCACGGCCGTGGATTATGAGGAAGCGGCCCTGGGCTTTGCCCGGCAGAATGCCCGGCTCAATCAGGTGCCGCAGCCGCTCTGGACGCTCATGGATTGGCGCCGGCCCGCGGTCAGGGCCGGGAGCATGGCCAGGATCTGGGGCGGCGATATCATGTATGAAACGCGTTTCGTGGCGCCGGTGCTGCGTTTTTTGCAGCACGCTCTGGCCCCGGACGGCGCGGCCTGGGTGGCCGAGCCGGGCCGCGCGGTGTACGAGGCTTTTCTGCATGCCCTGCACCACGGCGGCTGGCAGGGGCGTCGCGTTCATGCCGCGCAGGTGGAGCCTCTCTATGCCCAGCCTGTGCCTGTGACCGTGCAGGTCTGGGAAATCCGGCGTCGAGTCCGTTGAGCCTCGGCGCGGGCCGACTTTTTTTAACTGCCAAGGGCTGTGTTATGGGCAAACTGGCGCGCTTCGGCGTCTCGCTGGATGAGGCATTGCTTGAGCCGTTCGATAAACTCTGCAAATCCAAAGGCTACTCCAATCGTTCGGAAGCCATCCGGGATCTGATCCGCAAGGCTCTGGTGCAGGAGGCGTGGCAGACGTCAGAGGGGCAGGGCGCGGGCACGCTGACCCTGGTCTACGATCACCACAAAAACGATCTGGCCCGGCGGCTGATGCGCATGCAGCATGACGACCACGAGATTATTGTGACCACCCTGCATGTGCATCTGGATCATTACAACTGCCTGGAAGTGCTGGTGCTCAAGGGCGAGGCCGCGCGCGTGCGCGCCCTGGCCGAAAGGCTGATCTCCTGCCGGGGGGTCAAGCACGGCACGTTCAGCGTGACCACTACCGGACAGGATCTGGCATGATGGAAGACGTACAAAGCCATGCCCCCAGCGTGCCCCTGAGCATCGACAGGGTCGGCGTGCGCGAGCTCAAGCTCCCGTTGCTGGTGCGGGATCGTTCCCAGGGCGGCCAGCACACCGTGGCCACGGTGGATTTGGGCGTGGATCTGCCTCCGTCCTTCAAAGGCACGCATATGAGCCGCTTTGTGGAGGCCCTCGAAGGGTGGAATGAGGAACTCGGCTATCAGTCCGTGCGGCGCTTTCTGGAAAACCTCAAGGCGCGCCTGGGCGCGCGGCGGGCCTGGGCGCGCTTTTGTTTTCCCTACTTCATGCGCAAAGCGGCCCCGGCTTCCGGCAGCAAAAGCGCGGTGGCCTATGAGTGCCGCATTACCGGCGAGCTGGACGAGCACGGCCAGTCCTTCCTGCTGGATGTGGATGTGCCGGTGATGACGGTTTGCCCCTGCTCCAAGGCCATCAGCAAAGAGGGCGCGCACAGCCAGCGCGCCATTGTGCGCATGAGCGTGCGGATGATCGATTTCGTCTGGCTTGAGGAATTTATCGAGATAGCCGAGGAATCCGGCTCATCGGCGGTATTTACCCTGCTCAAGCGCGAGGACGAGAAGCTTGTCACCGAACATGCCTTTGCCCATCCTGCCTTTGTGGAGGACGTGGTGCGCAATGTGGCCCAAAAACTTTCCAGCCACGAGCATGTGGAGTGGTTCCGCGTGGAAGTGGAAAGCATGGAATCCATTCACAACCACAATGCCTTTGCCCGCATTGAGCGCCGCGTGAAAGAGGCGCGGCAGCCCTCTGCACGGCAAGCTTCGGGCGGTTCGTCTTGCCCGCCGGGTCGCAGACGCAACCCGCAGTGCGGACAGCCGGAGCAGAACCCATACACGCCTTCCTGAAAAGATTCCGGCGCGGGCCGGAGTAAATTTTTTGTTTCCAATCGGTCTTGCTGAGTAAAAACAAAGGATAGCCATTCCGAATGGGTAAAAGTTTGCGGAAAACCTTTGCAGCGGAAAAACTCTCCAATACCGTTGTGCGCCGCATTGCCTGCGTCATCGTGATCCAGCGCAAAGCCTGATGTTTTCATAGGAGTTAACGCCATGTCCGCCATCACCCGTTTATTCCCGGGTTTTGCCCTGCTTGCGGCCCTGCTGCTGGCCGGCTGCCACCACGGCGGCTGGTGCTGAAGCAGAGTTGCGAGCGCCGCTGCAACAGCGCGCCGCAGCCGCAACAAAGAGTGAACACAAATACAAATCGAAGAGGCTGCGGACTTCAGGTCCCAAGGCTGAAGGCGGCTAACGCTTTTTACTTTTTTTCGCTTTAGAGCGGTTTGCCAGAGCGTTTTGCTAATGAAATCAGCTAAACGCTCTGGCAGGGCGAAGCCATGCCCGCCGCGATCGTTCACTGCGTGAGTCACAGCCTGTAACTGTTTCGCAAACAGGCTGTAGATGCTCCCGCAGCCGCCGGAGCAATTTCAAAGTCAAATTGCTTTGGCCCCGGCCTTTGCAAGAGAAAGAACGCAAGCCCGTCCCGTCATATTCTTGCAAGTTGCGTTTGATCCCGGATCGTGCTTACCCCAGGACCATCCTGCGCGGCACACACGCCGTTGCCCGCCGGGATTGCACAACCATACAAAAAAGAACCTGTGTGCTTTTTCAGCACACAGGTTCTTGAATTTGTGGAGCCGCCTGTCAGATTTGAACTGACGATCTGCTGATTACGAATCAGCCGCTCTACCAGCTGAGCCAAGGCGGCATGGAAAAATTTTTTAGAGCATTTTCACTTTGAAAATGCTCTGCTGACGCGAAAGCGGCAGCCGCCGCAACGCGGCGTACATTCAGGCGAAAACCGCGTTTTTCGCCTGAATGCCACCTTTGACTTTCATAAAAAGTCAAAGGTAATCTGCTCTAGAACCAAGGAGCGAAAGGCGAAAACCGTATTTGCCATTTGCCCGGCAACATGCGGGAGTATTTTGCTTTACTCCCTCTCCTCACTCCTGGGGCTCATAAGTACGCATCGACCGCTTTGCCTGAACAAGGCAAGCCAACACCCGGTTTCTATTGCCAAAAAAGTCCCGCGCTGTCAAGCTGCCGGGTTCAACTCCGCTCCAGAATCAGCGGTATGGCGTGCAGTTCCCGGCTGATTTCCTCAGTGGGCCCGAGACTCCAGCGCAGATCGCTCTCGGGCCAGCCCAGGCGCGTGGCCACGGCTTTGGCCACACCCGCCACGTTAAGCACGGGATGGCGCTGAAATACCTCGGGCAGACCGTAGGTCAGATTGCAGGCCAGGCATTTGCCGGGCCGCTGCCGCAGGTCAAAAGCCAGCAAGGCGCGCGTGGGCGAGATCTCGCGGCTGACCAGCCGGATGTCGTAAGCGCCTTCTTCAGCGCCGCCGAACAAGGCGTCGAAAAAAGCATCAGCGCGCGCGGCCGGAAAAATTTCGTCCAGAAAGGCCTGATCAAGCGGTTGCGAAGACATGACAACTCCCAATAAGGATTCGCGCCTGCACGGCATTTTCGCATAGAGCATCTGCAAAGGCGGCCCGCGCTCGGCCTGCCTCAAGGCCTCCCGGCTTCCGGAGAGCGCCGGCAGGCGATCTCAGGGGAGGCATCGGCGCACGTCCTGGTCCGTCAGGCGCAGATCCTGCCTGGGCAGACGCGCGGGGCTGAAGAACGGCAGCAACTCAGCCGGGGACAGGGGTCGCCCCGCCGGGTTGAGCCCGGCCAGTCTTCCGAGCAGGCCGGTGACCTGCCGCGGATCTGCGCCCTTTTCCCGCAAGGTCCGCAGAGCAAGGCTGTGGTGACGTTTGGCCAACCGCTCTCCCCCGCTGTCCAGCAGCAGGGGAACATGCAGATAGGAAGGCGGAGCATAGCCCAACAGCCGCAAAAGGGCAATCTGGCGAGGCGTGGAAGGCAGAATATCGCGCCCGCGCACCACCTGGGTCACGCCCATCAGCGCATCGTCCACAGCCACGGCCAATTGATAGGCCACCACCCCGTCGGAACGACACAGCGCGAAATCGCCGCCGCAGTCCGCCAATCGGAAATTTTGCGGCCCTTGCAGCCCGTCTTCAAAGACGATGGCCTGATCCGGGCAACGCAGGCGCAACGCGGCTTTGCGGCCGGATCGCAAGGCCGCGGCCCGCTGTTCCGGGCTCAAATCGCGGCAGGTGCCGGGATAGGGCGCGCCCGCATCCCCGGGATGCGGCGCGGCGGCCAGCAGACGCAATTCCTTGCGGGTGCAGAAACAGGGGTAGGTCAGTCCGGCGGCTTGCAGCCGGGCCAGGGCCTGCGTATAAAAATCACCGCGTCGGCTCTGCTCGTACGGCCCGGCAGGTCCCCCCAGATCCGGGCCCTGATCCCAGTCCAGGCCCAGCCAGCGCAGGTCTTCCAGAATGGCGGAAGCATATTCCGGCCGGGAACGTTGGGGATCGATGTCCTCCTGACGCAGGATCAGCAGGCCGTTTTGGGCGCGCGCAGCCAGCCAGGCCAGCAGAAAAGCCCAGGCATTGCCGAGATGCAGGTAGCCTGTGGGGCTCGGCGCCAGCCGCCCGCAGATCCGGACGGGCAGGCACATGGGCTATTTTTTATTCCAGGGCATGGCCGAAAGCAACAGGCCAAACCCGCAAAAGCCGGTCAGGCCCGCAAAGACCAGCCCCGCGCCGACCAAAGCCGTGAGCCAGATCATGGGCGGCCAGAAAAACACGCCCGCAAGGCCCAGGAGCACCAGCGCTCCCGCGCCGATCTGGATCTGGCGGAAGATGGGCATGGCTTGATGCCCCCGTTCCACGGGCAGACCGGCCCTGGCCCAGGCGCTGACCCCGCCGTCCAGTTGCCACGCCGGGCCCGCGGCCAGTTTTTCCAGTTGGTCGCTCTGTTTGCTCGTGCGCTTGCCGGAATGGCAGGTGAAGACAATGGGCAGCTTTTCATCGGCAGGCGGCAGGGGCGCCCATTTGATCACCGAGAGCGGGACCACTTCCGCGCCGGGCACGCGTACGGCGTTCACTTCATTGGGCTCGCGGATGTCCACCAGGCGGATTTTTCCTTCCCGCAGCTTTTGAAAAGCGTCAACCGGACTGAGAAGAGGCAGCATGGTCTGCACCTACGATCTTTTGGCCCGGCTTTTGGAGCCGGAACTTTTTTTGCTTTTGGCGACCGTATGCGCCGCCACTTTGCGGGATGTGCTTTTGCGCGAGGCGGAAACTCTGGCTTTTTTGCCCTTGGCAGCAGTCACGGCTTTTGCCTGCCCCGTTTTGGAAACAGCGGCCTTGCCGCTCATGACGGCCGCGCCGCGCCGGGACCTTTCCTTGCCGGCCACCTGCACGGTCTTGCTGCGCGAGGCGCGGCGGGTCGTGACGCTGCGCCGCGTTTTGCCCGCTTTTTTCTGCACGGACAACTCGCGCACTGCCTTTTCCTCAGCATAATCGGTGAGGCGGCTTTCGGCCTGGGCCAGAAGATTTTCGTCGGCTTCAAGTTTGACGCGGCGCGCGCTCAGAAAGGTCTTGCTGAAATAGGGATCGTCCAGGGAACTGATCTTCACCGAGCTGCGGCGGCGCGGGCTGTGGATAAATTTGCCCTCGCCCACATAAATGCCGGTGTGATAGCCGCGTCGGGGATGGCGAAAAGCCACAATGTCGCCCGCGCGCATCTCTTCCACCTTATTGATGCGCTCGCCTACCACGGACTGCTCGCGCGCGGTGCGCGGCAATGTTACGCCCACGCTTTTGTACGCCCAGCTCACAAAACCCGAGCAGTCAAAGCCGCCCGGGCCTGAGCCGCCGCGCACATACGGAGTGCCGATGGCCGATCTGGCCTTGCTGAGCACTTGCTGCCCGGCCCGGGCCTGCTCTTTCTCAAGCGCGACCTCGTAAGAGTGGCGGAAGCGCTCGACGCGCAGGGGTTCATCCATTGAAGTCTGCTTGGCCGCGCATCCGAAAGCCAGCCCGCACCCTATAATCAAGGCGCACAATTTCAAACACTTGCCCATCCGCACTCCATCCCTAGAGCATTTTTTGATTGAAAATATCCATTTTAAATCACTTCGCTGCCCTCATTTCGCGTCCAGGCTCCAGCCGTTGCGACGAAGGAAGCTAGGGATGGAGACAGCAATGAGTTACCACAAAAAACATGCAACGAAACCGCTGTCGCCATCCGTAAGGCTCGCAGACTCGCCAACGGCTGGCGCAAGCAAGCAAAGCTTGCTAACGGCTACCGCCGGCGCGGGCGACAGCTAACGCTGTCGCCAGAGCGGTTTAGCTAATTTCATTAGCAAACCGCTCTAGTGGTGACTGCCTGACCGCCCTGACGGCGCAGACAGGAAAAGATCAATGTAGCTGCCTTCACGCTCCGGCCCGCACTGCTCCGTTTGTGATGCCGCCGCGCCGCGTGGGGGCGACGGAACTCCCGCTTCATCCGGAGTCCGGACCGAACTCCCAGCAAACAAAAGACGGGCAAAGCAGCCCATCAGTTTGAAAAGCCGCGTCAGGCTTTCATATCCAAAAGCGTTCCCAGCATGGCGTCCCCGCTGCGCATGACCTGGGCATTGGCCTCATAGGTCCGCTGCGTGGCGATCATCTGCGTCATTTCGCGAGCCAAATCGGTTCCGCTCGGCTGCACGGCTTCGGGCAACAGGCCAAGGGCCGCGCCCCGCAACGACGCCGAATCCGTAAGGCCCCGCGTATCGGGACCCTCAACCGCCCCGGCAAGCCCGGAGCCTTGAAAAACAGCATCCAACTGCACGCCCCGGCCTTGCGGGCCGGTGGCGTACGCCGCGCGCTGGGGCTCAAAGCCCGCGGTATTCACGTTGGCCAGATTATGCGCCGTCACGGCCATGCCCCGGGAATGGGCATTCATGGCCGACGCGGCGATGTTCATGCCTGCGGAAATGCTGCTCATCACATATACCCTGGGGGCGTTTGTAGCATAAAAAAAACTGAGTGCAAAACGCTTTTTTGCGCTCCTTGCCCGGCACTACACTGCGGACAAGCTTTTCATGTACTGCAACGCGCCAAAGTGTTTCGCGTTTTGAACGTTCCGGCGTTGCTGAAGCAAACTGCGGTACTGCGGCTGATGCCGGAGAAAGCCAAACCCTTACTGCGGCCTGGCGTTACAAAGCGCGCAGCATTTTGCCCGGCCCCTGTGACAGGATATTCTCTGCAAGAGAAAAAGACGTTGCGGCAAAAAAAATTGGGGCTGTTCTAGAGCGGTTTGCCAGAGCGTTTAGAGCATTTTCAAAGAGAAAATGCCCTAAAATGAAACTCCCATTTTTCAACGACCGAGCGCAATGCCGCGCAAAGCGGGCGCAGGGCTCAGCTCCAGAGACGCTGGAGCGTCCTCTCTTGTTTTTCCTCCTCCCTGCGGCGGCGTTCCTCCAGCGTTTCCAGCAGACGGCGGGCGGCAGCTCCCAGGGCCGTTTGCGGACCGCTGTTGTCCACAAGCAGATCGCAGGCCGCCTGTTTGCGCGCTTCAGGCCATTGCCAGGCCTCCAGCGCGGCGGCTTTCTCCTCGCTCCAGCCACGGCCAGCCATGATTCTGCCAATGCGCAGCGGCAGGGGACAATGCACGCCTACGCTCAGCGGCCGGGGAGAAAAAATGTTTTGCCAACCGCATTCGAAGTACAGCGGCACTTCGGCCACAGCCAGAGGCGCGCTCAAGGCCTCCTGTTTTTTCCAGAAGGCTTCCAGGGCCTCGCGTACCAGGGCATGCGCCATGTCTTCCACTTCGCGGCGCAGGTCGGCATTGCCGCGCATGGCAGAGAGCAGGGCGGTTTTGTCCACGCCGCCGTCCGCGGCCAGCAGGTCTGTGCCCCAGCGTCGTCCGATCCAGTCTGCGGCCTCGCCGCGAGGCGCGTAGAGGGCAGCCACAACCGCGTCGGCGCTGAGCACGGGCACGCCAAGAAGGCTCAACTCCTTTGTCAACGCGGACTTGCCGCTGCCCGGATTGCCCGTGATTACCACGCGCTGCGTGCGGCGGCAGGCGGCCAGGGCCGCGGCAGGCAGATCGCCGGGCGGCGGACAGTTGAAGCGCAGTTCCTCGCCTGTGCCGGGATGCTGGAAGGCCAGACGCCAGGCGTGCAGCATCTGGCGCGGGGCCTTGGCCTGTATTTCTTTGGGCGCATAGAGCCTGTCGCCCAGCAAGGGATAGCCCAAATGAGCGAGATGCACGCGGATCTGATGCGTGCGGCCGGTGTGAATGCGCACGGCCAGCAGCGAGACTGCCTGATCGGGCGCGATCCAGAGCCGCGTCCACTGGCTGTGCGCGGGCTTGCCGCCGCGCGCCTCGGGCAGCACGGCCATTTTGATTTTGGCGGTGGGGTGACGGCCCAGCGGTTCCCGGCATTCCCCCGCGGCAGGCGGCAGCCCGCTGACCAGAGCCAGATATTCCTTGATCACCTCGCGACGCGCAAAAGACGCGCTCAACGCAAGCCGCGCGGGTTCGTCCAGAGCCACGAGCAAAAGCCCGCTGGTGTCTTTGTCCAGCCGGTGCACAATGCCGGGTCGCAGGCCTTCGAGCTTTGCCAGTTGCGGAAAGCGCCCGAGCAGGCGTTGCACCAGGGTGCGCTCCGGGCAGGAAGGGCAGGGGTGTACGGTCAGCCCGGCAGGCTTGTTGCAGACCACAAGATGCTCGTCCTGCCAGAGCAGTTCCAGATCTCCTTCCTCGGCTTGGAGCGTGCTTTTGGCCTCCGGCAGGCGCAGAACAAGGCGCTGACCAAGGCGCGTCCTGGCGTCGGGCCTGAGCAGAGGCAGGCCGTCAGCCAGGCAATGCCCGGCCAGCACGGCTTTTTGCAGGGCAGCCCGGGAAAGCGCGGGCGCGGCGTCCCGCAGCACGCGATCCAGACGCTGCCCGGCGTTTTGTGACGTAATCAGAATATCAATGTCGCTCAAGGCCGTGTACCCGAAAGCGTGGACAAGGTGCGCAGCCGATCCGCAAAGGTCGTGGCCCGGTACAGATTTTTCAGCTCCGCGCCGGGAGTGATGGAGGTCACCACGGCCCTGCCGATGACAAAACGCGCGTCATCGTTGCCTTCCTCAATGGTGCGCACGCCCCAGACATTGTGAAAAATAGCCGGGCGATCCTTATATTTGCCCACATACAAGACAATATGGCCGCGCATGCCCACAAGGCTGAGAAACGGCACGCCGCTGCGCAGAATGACGCTTTCTTTTTCCTTGAAGCGCAGGCCTTCCAGGGACTGCACTACGCCCACGCGCGCTTGCGCGCCGGAATTGCGCGGCAGCCACAGCCCGAAGGGGGTAAAGAGCTCGCGGGTCAGGGCCGAGCAGTCCCGCTCGCCGAACATGCCGCCCCAGCCATAACGCTGCCCCATCATCACATTGCCCACACGCGCCACATTGCCGGGAGTGAGCGGCAGGGGCTTGGGCCGAGCATCGCCCGCGGCAAGATCGATCTCCGCGATTTGGGCCATGCCGCCCGAACTTCTGACCGGAACCAGCACCCGCAGGCCGCCGTCGGCATTTTCACCGGCCAGCGGCAGGATCGTGCCGATATTGGCCTGACTGTCGCCGCGCTTGCGGCCCGTGCCGGGCAGACGCACCTTGTCGCGCAGCAGCGCCGCGTAGCGCCCCGTGCGGTAGGCCTGCCTGAAGCTTTCATCCACTGGGGCGACGTCCTGGGCATCCACCCATCCGCCTGCCACCGGGCATTCCACAAAATGCCAACGGCCGTCCCGGCTGGTATGCGCGATGAGCAGAGGCGTGCCCGGCGGCAGAAGAGCATACTGAAAATAGTCAAAAGGATTGGCTTTGGGGTCTGGCGTGGGCTCGGCAAAGCGGCTTTCATGGGTGGGCATCTCGCGCAGATCCGTGTTGCGCAAGGTGATGGCCGCTTGCCCCCGCGAAGGAAACGCGCGCAGGTTGGCATTGCGGCCGAGGCGATCCCATTCTTCCTGCGTCCAGCGCACACTGCCGTGTCTGAAACCCCGGGCCTTGTGAAAAATGGCCGCCACATCACGCTTGCGCATGGAGGTCTTGCGCATCTCCCAGGGGCCGAAAAAGATCCGGTTAAAGCGCGCATCCTGGGCAGCCTGCTCCGCGGCGTCGATCAGGGGCTTGTCCGGGCCGACGGCTGTGGCGTAGACGTTCAGATCCTGGGGGAACTGCCGTTGATCCGCCACCGTGCCCATCCATCGGGGCAGATCCCCTTCCCGCGTGGGCATCTGCTTGCCGCCGCAACCTGCCAGCCAAAGCAGGCTGAACAACAGCAGAGCCATTCCAAGGACTCTGGGGGCCCTGGCGGCACAAGGCCGCCGTGCTGCGGCGCGCGAGCTGGCGGCAGATGCAGGGCCGGAGGGGAGGAGAGACAAAGACAGTTGCGAAAACGGGCCGCCGGACCGCATGCCACGGCAGGCCGGGCAAAATGTTTCAAATCTGGGGGACACGCAAGAGCGCAGGTTCATGGCAGATCTTTTTCCTTCATTTTCTTTCGACAAAAACAAGACGCTGCGGAAGTCCGGGAGAGGGCGACGAGAAAAACCTACCCGCCGCTCTTGATAACATCAGGAGCCCTCATCCGGCAATGTTTACGCGGGCGACAAGAAGGTTACATCCAAGGCTTGACAAAGCGAGCCGTTATCTTTACTACTGACTGCGCTGTCACCATCGTCTATCCGGTTAGGACGGCGGCCTCTCAAGCCGTTAAGACGGGTTCAAATCCCGTTGGTGACGCCAATCGATCAGAAGGTGTAGAGTTTCGCTTCACGCGAGATTCTACACCTTTTTTCGTTTGACCCCCTCCCGCCAGTCCGGGGCGTTTCGCCGCACATAGCTTCCTTCCAAAAGTGATATTCCCCTGTTTTTATCAGGCGGAATAGTACGCCAAACGGCGTCTTGGGGAAATACCCCACAGCAGGCAACAGGTCCAAGGCAGAACGCTGCGGATGATGCGGATTGGCCCGTCAAGCATAAGGAGAACAGCAATGGAAGCAGCCTTTTCTGATGCTTATGCTCGGATACTGAAAGCCACGGGTTGTGACGGGCAAGCAGAGCTGGCCAAAGAGCTTGCTATTTCTCCGGCGGTCATTTCCGACAGTCGCCGCCGTGGCGAGATCAGGCCGGAAATCCTGCTGGCTTTACTGGAACGGTGGGGATTGAATCCGAACTGGATTCGCACGGGGAAAGGCAGGCCGTACTTTTGTGCATCTCCGATACAGATTGCGCAGATGGCAGGAAGAGGGCTTTTCCCTGCGGCAGAAGAACAGGCCTCAGCTCCTCCGCAAACAGCATTTTCAGACGAGCAGAAGCTGGCCTGTATTAAGCTGCTCTGTACCAATTTTGATTGTGGACGGGGCATTTGGAAGCAGATCGACGAGAATCGGGAGTTGATCCAGTTCTTGTTTCATGAATTTCCGGAAGTAAAGGAGCGAGCCTCCTTTGTAGAAGGATGGATTGGCGATACCGACTACTTCCTTAACTGTCTGGCTGAAATTCTCGAAGTGGAAATACCTTTTTGGGCACGAAACTTTCCCCGTCCTTGGCCAGGGAGGCATGGTGATCCCCAAAAATGTGCTCTGAAATGGACTGATAATATGAGAAAGGCCATTCGTGAAGCAGAGAATAACGAGAAGAGCGTCAATGCCTGAAGGTGATGAATTCTATCCGCGAAACCGCCTCTCCGGGCGGTCGTCGGGGCGTGGCGGCCCCGGCCTGATGAGCAGCCCAATCAGGAGGACAAAAATATGAAGAGGCATCAGGAAAGTACGGCTGTATTGCTGCTGGATGATATTTACGAATCCACGGATCCAGCGGTGAAGCGATACATCATGCAGATCATGGAAGAGGAAATGGACAAGGCGCAGGAGCGCGCCCTCGTCCGCGTGGCTCAGAAGTTCAGGCATCTGCTTTCTCCCCAGATGCAGCAGACCCTGGCCGCACAGTATCCGGTGACGGCGCTGGCGGCGTCGGCCTGATTTCTTTCTGGCGTCAATCTCAAAGGGGCAAGGCATGATTAACCGTGTCACACTGGTCGGTCGGCTGGGGCATGAGGTGGAGCTGCGCTGCACCAACAATGGGACACCCGTCACCAGACTCCGGATCGCCACGGACGGTTCCTACAAAAATGCTGAAGGCGTCCGGATTGAGAATACGGACTGGCATTCGGTGATCGTGTTCGGACGATCGGCGGAAAACTGTGCCGCGTACATCGGCAAGGGCAGCCTTGTCTATGTGGAAGGAGCTCTGAAGACCCGGAAATGGATCAGCCAGGACAAGATTGAGCGCTATGCCACTGAGGTGGTCAGCCGTCGGATCCAGTTCCTGGACTTTCGGCACACGGACGGCCAGTCCGCCGACGCGGTACCGACGCCGCCCCCTGATCTCATGGCCGATGACTCCGGCCTGGAAGAGTCCATGCCGGACATGGGCATCAACGACATGCGGGATTAGAGCGTTTTGCTAATGAAATTAGCTAAACGCTCTGGCGACAGCGTTAGCTGGCGCCCGCGCCGAATGAGCCTGAAAACCACGCTTTTCAGGCGCTTGTCCCGCTTGCGGGGAAATGATGGCAGCGCCGCTTTTGAAATTGAATAATTTCAAAAGCAAAATGCTCTAGGGCGTGTTAGCACTATCCTGCGTATTCTCAACTATTTTAAATGGTTCAACGAAAATTCTTTCTCCGGCAGAATTACGAGGCAGTGTCCCGAAAAAACAAGGTTTTTTCTGATAAGCGTGAACAGGCCCTAGAGCATTTTCACTTTGAAATTGCTCTGGCGGCCGCGGGAGCGGACGCCCGCGCCGAATGAGCGTCCAGACCGCGTTGCGGTAGCCGTTAGCAAGCTTTGCTTGCTTACGGATAGCGACAGCGGTTGCGTTGAC